>JAKAWS010000008.1 GCA_021816885.1 Microcaldota archaeon | reverse complement strand
TGGGACCGAAGAAGCTCACTCTTACGCGTATACCATTCCTTGATTTCTCGGTATAAACGTTTTCGACAGACTCACCATTAAGGTAGACTAGATTGGCAAGACGCGGAGGATCCGCATCCTGAGGATCCAGAAAGAAATACTGATGGTAACACTTACCATCCATAGTGACAGTCCCATCCTCCAAAAAACTGCGGGCGTTCGGGTCTGTCCTTATTTTCATCCTGACATACGCTTTCAGGAAAGATATTTTTTTCTCATCCATTTTCATCCCAAGGTTAGTTAACATAAGAGAAAGAGGAGAGAGGAGAAGACAGGCAGCAAGGCTGCCTGTGTGGGTGTAGGACTATGGATCCTCTCTCTGGTAATGTAGTGGGTAAGAAAAGAAAGGTACGGCCTATACAATGTAGAAGCCCCCAATCAGACATGCTTAACCCCATCCCAATACCAATATAATATTTGAACAAACTTGTATATACGGACAACCTGTGCAAATGCTTCGCGAGCGCATCAAATAATAGGAAAATACACATATTTTCCATTTTTTCTGAAAAATTGTGGTGACTAAGAGAAAAAAGAGCCGAAAACAAACAACATTTTTGGCAAGACAAAAAGAAACGTTTTTATACATAACATAAGATATATATGTATGCAGGAACTCCCGGAAGACGTAACGTGGGTGCTAAACAGGCTCAAGAGGGAGTACAGCCCATACCTAGAGATAAAAAGGTCGAACGCAGGAAAATACCTGTTATACGAATATAAGATAATAAAGGACAACACGAACTACAGCAAACAGATTTATCTGGGGATCATAACAGAAGACGGGGTACTAATTCCTGCACGGCACAGGAAGAAAGAAGTCATCGAAAGGAAAGAGACGATAGAAGACAACGCACGCACAGAGCTAACAGAACAAGATCTCGGAATACTCACATTCCTGAGCATGAATGGGAGAGCGCCGGCCCAGAAGATAGCGAAGTCAGTAGGGTTAAGCAGCAACGCAACTGAATACAGAATAAGAAAGCTGGAAGAGAGGTTCGGAATAAAATACATGCCAGAGATAAACATGTTGAATATAACCTTCAACAGCTTCGTATCTTTTGTACGGTTCAGAAAGAAGGTCCCGTCTTTAGAAGAGATAAGAAAAGCACTTGAGGCCATACCAGAAGTGCAGCTAGTGGTATCGACAACAGGAGACTACCACTTAGCAATATTCTTATACTCTATGGACAACGATCTGTTAGGAAATCTTGTCTTTTATATGAAAACGGAAACTCTCCTCAAAGACTATGATGCAGAGTGGTACACAACACCGCTTTCTATCCCTGATATTTCCATGCCCCTAAGAGACAAATTTTTTGATTTACTAGGTAGGACAATCTGGAAAAGAACAAAAGAGGAACCGAAATGTCCGAAGGGCAGTATCAGCAATAAGGAATTCCTGCTGTTGAGAGAGATAAACAAGGATGGTGGTGCATCGTTTGCAGATTTGGATGAGAAGCTCGGCTGGGATAAGGGGCACTCCAGGTATCTTTACTACAAAATGGTGGATAGGAATGTGATAAAAAGAATAACAATAAACATGACTGCCCTGCCTAAAAAATACGACATCATATTACTTATTAACATTGTTAACGGTGCCCTCTATAACGAATCAATGGCAGATGCCTTTATGGAGAGAATAAGCATGGCACAGATTGCAGGCAAGTACTCAATTTATAGCTTCATACAAAACCCTTCAGGCTTCTTGCTCTCAGTGCCAGTACAGGACATCGATAAACTCGAAGAGATAAAACAGGAGTGGAAATCAAAGGTAAAGGGAATAGAGATAAGAGAACTTGTTGTATCAAATATAATATTGGGTTCAATATGTTATAGGAGGTTCGATATCAGGTATACACGAGAATACGAATGGTTAATAGAATTGCACAGAGCTGAACCATCCAAGAAAAAGGATTACCAATAGTTAGTCCTATTTGCATACCGCCTATCAAACATTTGCTTCTAACAAGGCCAAATAGAACCAATCTTTGCGGAAGAAGGATTATCACTAAACCTATCACTACGAACCGTCTGAAAGCCAATTAGCAATTGAAAGTATATCTGACAATCTAAAGAAAGAGAGACTATGGGTCGACCGTATGTTACACCCTACCATTTGTCTCCAGTTCCTGCGTGATCCATATCCTTACACCACCTACTTATGTCTGAAAAGGTTTTTAAACCCATCATTCTTTACTTGAGGAGAAAACGTTTAAGCGCAATCTTGACAAGCTGGAGATTCTCCTTTCGGAGATTATAAAAAAGACAGATGATAGAAGAAAGTGCGGATGTTCGGGCTCCCTCGACTTGGCGGTGAAGGTTTAGCTAGAACGGAGGCTTTGCGAATACCAAAAAGTAAGCCAACAGCGAACAAAGTATCCCAAACAGAATCGGAGGTATGGCCGGCAGCGCCCGCTTGTATCTTCTTAAGATGAACATAGTAAGGATAAGGCCGAATGTTCCGCCTATCGCTATGAATATGCTAAGAGTGAAATTAAGGTACAGTTTGTAAGAGGAGATGGCGACCATCAACGGGACCGCAAGGTCGCCTGTGCCGAGCCCTACGCTTGCAGGTATCGTTATATTGCCCTTTGCGACCGCGCCGCTTACCTCTTTTGGTATCTTTATCTGATTCTCCCTGACCGCTTTGTCGTATGCTGAAAGTTGCTCTTTGCTCATGCTGCTCTTCGGGACTGCCGCATACTCATTCACATCAACCATAAGTGCAAGATTGTTCTGCATCGCAACATTGGCAAGAGTTATCATATGCTTCGTTATGAATACCGCAATAAAGTCGTAGACCGCAAGTATCATGATTAGGAACAGGGCCGCGACTGGTCCAAAGCCGAGCCCGAGTATGAGACCTACCCCTATGCTGGATATTATCGCTGCGGAGTTCTTTAGGCCAGGCTTGCGTACCTTTTCGTATAAGAATAGGAAAGCAAGGACTGCCGCTATTCCCGAGAACAGATATTGAGGTGGAGTGTAGCCGATGCCAGAGGAGATGGAGGACATAATCAAGTAGAACACGAAGAAACATGTTATTAATATTATGGCTCTCTCCCATAGGACGATTATCTTGTCGGCCTTGAAGTACCTGAATATCACCAGTATAAGTGCGGTGAGGACGATTATGTAAAACACGAAGAACAGAGCTGATATAGGAGTGTTTGATAACTGGTTTGCTGTGGCAGATGAATAGGTTTGGTTGTTGAACAGCTGCGTGGCAAGCAATATGCCGGCGAACTGCACCAGCATGAATATTGCGAGTATCTGGATCATCTGCCTGTATTCTATAAGTTTAAGGCTCAATCTACCACTACTCCGCATCGTGCCTGACTGTCCTTAACTCTCCCTGCTTAGGCATAAATATATCTCCTGATTTCTCAAGCTCCTCTATGAGCCTCATCGCGGCCTGTGCATCTATCCCTGCCTTGTCCGATTCTTCCAGCACTCTCTTCAATCTAGCTGTCTTTTCATCCTGCTCGAGCGTTTTGATTATATTCAATATCGCGTTTATCCTATTTATCTTTTCTCTCGGTATGCCTGTGAGTATGGTATCTATGTCGCGGCGGCCTTCCCTATCTGTCGCGACAGTCTTTAGCATGTATTCGTTGAGCGAGATTGCAAGCTCGGCGTCTTGTCTTATCACAGTACCATCAAGGCGCGCCTTGGCGCTGGCCTCTGACATCCTTATTATACCCTCTATCTGTCTCGGCGTTATCGGAATGGCGCCGAGGTTTGCCGCATCTTTCCTTAAGTTAACATAGTAATCCATTATGAGGTTTGACGCTTCCTCGGTCAGGCGCGGGTGTATGTTTTTTCGCGCATGCGCTATGTATTTTCTGAGAAGATTTCCGTCAAGCGGAGGTTGTTCGACTTGCGCCACTCCCTGGACTTGAGCAATCATCGCGCCGGCAGCCTCATGCTGTATAAGTATGTGTCTTGCTATGTTTTTGTCCTGCTCCGAGTCCATGAAATCTATTATTGGGAATATTAGATCGAACCTGGAGAGAAGCGTAGGAGGAATATCGAACTGCTCGGACGGGTATGAGTTCTTGTCGAATCTTCCGAACTTAGGGTTTGCAGCAGCAATTACCGCTGCCTTCGCGTTGAAAGATGCAACTATACCTGCCTTAGCAACGCTGATTGTCTGCGATTCGAGCGCTTCGTGCAATGATGCGCGGTCCTCTTCCCCTATCTTATCGAACTCGTCTATAGCCACAATCCCGCCGCTGCCGAGCACCATGGCGCCCGCCTTCAGCGTCCAGCCGCCTTCAGAGAACTCGTCTCTCTCTGCAACAGCCGTGAGACCACCGCCAGTGACTGACTTTCCGCTTACGTATATCCCCTTTGGGACTAGCTTCGATACCGATTGCAATATTCTTGTCTTTGCGCTTCCCGGATCCCCTATGAGCAGAATGTGCATATCGCTCCTTATAAGTCCGCCGTCTACTAGCAGTTTTCCAGGCGTTCCTCCGAACAGCTGAAGTGCGACTGCCTGTTTTATCTCACCGTAGCCGTATACTGACGGTGCTATCGACCTCCCTATCTTCTCGAATATGTTGGGATCTTTCGACAGCTCTATTATGTTCCGCTCTTCTTCCTCGGATATATCTATCTCAGCAAACTCTTTCTGGTTCTGGACTGTACCGACCGTATCCAAGAACATAGCATAGAGCGTCTCGTCTTTTACCCTCTTGTTCTGCTTCGGCCTTATTCTGAGTATGCCGGTTATCTCTACTCTATCCCCCGGTATTATCGTGTTGACCAGGTCGTCATGAAGCCAGACCTCAAGCTGCCATGTCGGGGTGCTGCCATGTAGCTTCTCTAGAGGGTCTTGCACAGATACTTTCTGGAGATTGGTGAACCTAGAACCGTCTTCTATCATTTTCAGGGGGCGTCTCTTGCACTGGGGGCATATGGCAGGTATCTGATCCCGGTCTATCCTGACTATGGTCCTCTCATTGCAATGCGTACATTCATATATGCCAATCCTTACTCTTGGTATTATCTCAGTTCTCTTTACTATAAGGCTGTCTATGGTTATGAGTTTCCCGATGTATGCAGAGCCAACGTCTTGTACAAGCGGAAAGTTTACCCTCTGGTTTATAATCCTGACATGCGGCTCGTAGATGTCCATAGATACGCCCTCTAGCTTTGACTTTAGAGAGTCATTTGCCGCCTGCAGTATCATGTCAGGCCGCTCTATCAGCTCTGTGGCTATATCGGGATCAAATTCCTCTATATCCTGCATCTCTACTTTCAGAGAGCGGATCTCTGGGAAGGCTATAATCATGTCCTCTATCTGCCTCTTGTAATACTGACTGAAGAACTCGTCAAACCTTTCCTTCAATGAATCTTCAGGCATCCTACCACGTAAAAACTCCTAAGAGCGCACTCTAAATAACAATCAGCCGAATCTATAAATAGAGGGCGGGTAATAAGTGGACATTAACGTATTTAAAAGGTTGAGCATATTCAGAAATAGAGGAACCGCAGGATGATAGAATGGGAAGAAGGATAATAGTGACATCGGCACTGCCGTATATAAACGGCATGCCCCATCTCGGGAATCTCGTAGGGTCTATCCTGCCTGCAGACCTCTATAGCAGATATCTTAAAATGGCAGGGATTGAGCATATCTTCATATGCGGCTCCGACCAGCATGGGACACCGATAGAACTCAGTGCGATAAGGAACAATATCGGTCCGGAAAAGTTCGCTGATATGATGCATGCGCGTACAAAAAGAGCGCTGGAAGAAATGGAATGCGATTTCACGTATTACGGCAAGACGCATACCGAGGAGAATAAGAAGGCAGTATACAAATTGTTCGAGGCTTTGGACAGGAATGGGTATATATGCAGCGAGGAGGCTGTGCAGGCTTATTGCAACTTTGATAAGAGGTTCGTCCCGGACAGGATGATAGAGGGGAGATGTCCATACTGCGCTGGTACACATGCTAGGGGAGATCAGTGCGATGACTGTGGCAAGCTACTTGACCCCCAGGAAATAATCAATCCAAAATGCAGCATATGCGGTAAGAACGAGATAGAGTTCAGGAGCACGACGAACCTAGCGCTTGACCTACCCAAGCTGTCTGATGGCATTGTTGGTTTTGTAGATAGGATAAAGGGAAACATCAGCAAGAACGCGCTCAATAAGACAACAAGCTTTGTAGAACTCGGACTGAAGCCAAGACAAATAACAAGAGACCTTAAATGGGGGTTTACGGTACCGAAGAAGGGATTCGAAGACAAGGTCTTCTATGTATGGTTCGATGCCGTTATAGGGTATATAGGGATAACGAACGAATGGTCCGCAAAGGAATCTGAAGCGTACTGGATGGGAAGCGATACCGAGCTGGTGCAATTCATGGGCAAGGACAACATAGAGTTCCATACGGTAATATGGCCAGGGATACTGATTGGCGCGCGCCAGGGATACGCGCTGCCGGCAAGGATAATGGTATATGAATACCTTAATTCCGGAAAGATGAAGTTCTCGAAAAGCAGGGGGAACGGGCTTAACATAGAGAACGCGTTAGAGGTGATGGGCGCAGAGCAGTGGAGATTTGTACTTTCTTACCTGATGCCGGAGACATCTGACACGGAGTTATCTGAAGATTTGATATTTGAAATAGTGAACAAGATAATGAATGACAAAATCGGAAACTTGATCAACAGGGCCATAGTCATCTCATCGAGAAACAAAACGTTACTTGTAGGAGAGAGCGTAAGCACTGAAATTGGAAATAAGCTCAGAACGGTTCTCGATGGTTATGTTAGGAATTTTGAGAACGTGAAGATGAGGGAGTCATTGAGGTGTGTTGTAGAACTTGCCGACTTGGGGAACGAGATAATGAGTGCAAAGATGCCATGGGAACTTGCAAAGTGCAATGACGCTGAAGGATTTTCTGCTGTGATGAACGATGTGCTACACATTTGCAAGTATGTTGGGGTAATGCTCTGGCCATATGCCCCTAAAGCAGGATCTATGATACTTCAAAATTTTGGAATAAAGATCGAACCGCAATTTGGGATGCTTGAAGATAGTCTTGGGTTCATCCCGAATAATGAGCCGGTACAGCTGTTCTCTAAGATAGGGGATAAAGAAAGAGACGCTTTAATGGGATTCAGGTAATGGTATACAAGGAATTATAGATTTTTCTAATACTTTATTACCAGAATAGAGATGGACGACAAGGGAGAGAACGACTTCAAGGACAGGCTTAATCAGCTTTATCTGGCTGTGATATTGAGGTATAGGGACTACATAGAGGAGAAGGAAAACCTATCGGTTGCGGAGTTACCTAGGCTCGTGACTCCGGAGAGCCCGCTTGTCTCTAGGACTGCTGATGAGATAAAAGGGGAAAGTTACATATACGAAGCGAACTTCTATGATGCGAGCATTAGAGCGCAGGAATTCGTCAGGGAAACAGTAGATGAGATATTGCTCCCGGTGCAGTTCTGGATACTTCCGGACGAGACCATAAAGTTCAGGCTGGGAGACAGCATAGACAGCAACATACTCCTGTGCAGCCTGCTGATAAGACTCGGCAACCCCTCCACAAAAGTGCTGATAAACATAAGGGACGATGAGAGAAAGGCGTATGTGTACTACGAGTTTAACAACAGTATCTACCTATTAGACATAAATGAAGAGGCAAAAGCGTTCCCGAAGAAAGAGGATATGCTAAAACTCATAGGGATAGATGAGAATTCGACGGCGTACGAGTTCAACGACAAGATGTTCCTTGACATTTATTAGGAAGCGATCTCGCGCAAGCATACCTTTACAATCTTCTTGTGCACCGAATCGATAGCAATGCCATGACAACACTTATAAGTTTTAAGATGTAATGTCGCTTGGATTTTATGGAGGAGTATGTAGCGGTAGAGCATAGAATACACAAGGAGGGGAAAGAGGGCGAGATTATAATCGTAGCGTTGAATTATGCACTGCCTACGTACATAAAAGCCACATCAAAACAGATAATATCAAATGGCGAGAAGTTACAGCTTAATGGCAATAGCCTGATGTACAACGGCGCGGTTATTGGCGCTCTGATCTTAAAGAAATCCGGTGCAGATGTCAAGATAAGCACGAATTATGACATCAAGTACACAGGAGGTTATTCCAACGACGGCAAAACAATCTATATGGATAGGAACTTTCCGAAAGTTCTAGATATAGCGGGCAAGGAGGTCAACACACTGGAAAGCATAGGAAGGCACCACGAGGTAACCGAAAAATGGCTTACTGACGATGCGTATGAATATCCATATGCACACGAGATGGCTGACGGGATAGAGAAACTGTATGTTGAGTCTTTGGGAATAGATTGGAAGGCATATAGCGATGAGGTAGCGAAACATCTGCGTGAGATTTATACCAGAAAGCTGCAGAAGAGCCCAAAGGATCTGGATTTATCGCCGTATATATATTCGCACGACAACAAAGCGATAGAAGAGATAAGGGAGAGCACTGACCCTCTGTGAATTTGCCGGCTTTATGTGCCTAAGAGACATCCCGTTTACCTCTTGTGCGGCAACGCCTTTGTCCAGTATGGCGTTTAGGATAAAAGAGGAGATGCGATGCCAAAAGATCTTGGCATAGAAGAGAAATCTTTGTTTCTGCATTCGCTTTCATCCCGCCTTTGAAAGAGGTGGGTTTTCCCGCTATACACTTATAGATATTTGGAAAGCAGTTATCTAATCAGAGTGAGAATATGTCCAGAATACAAAAGCAAAGCGGGACCGTTGAAGTGACAGGCACAAAACCGATGAGTGCAGATGAGTTTAAGACTGCGCATGAAAAAGGCAGACGTGACTTTACAAATGTGGTGTTTGAGAGATCTGCGAACCTTTGGGGGGTGGACTTTAGGCGTGCGAACCTTGAGGGAGCGGACCTTTGGGGCGCGAACCTTGAGGGAACGAACCTTGAGGGAACGAACCTTAGGAGGGCAAACCTTTGGGGTGCGGACCTTTTTGCTGCGTACCTTAGAGGGGCGAACCTTGAGAGAGCGGACCTCGGGAGGACGAACCTTGAGGGGTCGGACCTCGGGAGAGCGAACCTTGAGGGAGCGGACCTCGGGAGGGCGAACCTTGAGAGGGCGGACCTTAGAGGGGCGAGATACCTGGAATTGGCATATTGTTTAGAAACTGCAATTTTTAGAAATACGAAAGTAACCAAGGAACAAGAGAAAACTATATTGGAGATTCAAAAGAGAGAGGGAGCCAAACAGTTTGAAGTAGTATCTGAATACCTTCGTAGATGATGGCTCCGCAAACAAAAACGACAAGGTCTTTTTTACACCTGTTTATGTATCACACCGCAACGTTAACTGACTTGTTGCGGCGTCAGGTGCTAGGAGGAGGAATTAAACATGCTAGATTGTTCATACAAACACTTCGGTGGTAGAAATGTCCGGCTACATCAAATCCGCAGTCACTCTGCCGCTGAAAATATATTGATAGAAAAAGAAATATCTCTTGGGTTTCAACTCCCTACAAAGTAAAGGGAATTCCCTTGATATTCACATTTGGCTAACCCCCACTAAAAGCTTAAATAACTGAAAAAAGTAATACTTGTGTGATGACATGGTGGAAGAATTTAAGGTTATAATAAATAACCCTAATGCAAGGCATGAAGCAGAGCAACAGCACAAGTCTTACTCCGTAGGAGAGAGCTGGGGACTATGCAGAATCGGGAATGGTGAAAGTGTGCTATATCGGCTATCAAAGATAAGGGCTTCTACGGCAGAAGGTACCGAGCGTGAGACACTTGCAATCTTCCCATCCGGCATATTTGCAAGGAGAATAGGTAGTGACGGCAACCCATATGTAACTAAAATAGACAAAGCGGAGCAGGGAAAAGTTGCAGAAAATCTGAGGCAGTTCTTAAGACTGGAAGAAGACGTTCCAATAAATTTTGCCTGATGCGTTTGTGGTTGACGCCCTTGCCGGGATTTGAACCCGGGTCCCAGGCTCCGCAAGCCCATATTCTATCCAAGCTATACTACAAGGGCACGTATGTTAATTCAAGCGTAAGTAATTAAACGTTCTGCGTACCAACATTATCGTGTTTTGATGTACCACACGTACCTCACCATACTTGTTCCGGCGCTCATTGCGCTCGCAGTATCGCTTATCGTGACTAGGTTCCTTATTTCTTATATGAGAGGCGCCGGAGTAGTCGGAATAGATAAGAACAAGAAAAAGCCCGTGGTAATAGCAAGCAGCGGCGGAGTTGCTGTTGCCTTAGGCTTTGCTGTTGGGATACTTGCGTATTCTTTCGGGGGCTCTTTCCCCAATCCATCCAGTCCTTTATACATTCCGGTAGCCTCGCTGCAGTACCTTTTTGCCAGCGTGATTGCCGTCCTCATGATCTCCCTGGTTGGTTTCATAGATGACATAAATGTAAAAAGACACCAGGTACAGTCAACTGACATGAAAGACATAAGAGCCGGGCTTAAACAGTGGCAGAAACCCTTGCTCACACTTTTTGGTGCAATACCACTCATGGCAGTCAACGCCGGCATATCTCTGATCCATTTGCCGTTCATCGGCATAGTGAATTTTGGGATAGTCTACCCATTAGTCATAATACCTCTTGCCGTGATATTCGCGTCTAATGCCTTTAACCTGGTAGAAAGCGGAAACGGGATGGCAGCAGGCGGGGGACTGATAACCAGCCTCGGGCTCTTCATATACAGCGTGTATTTCGGCACATATATCGGTGCGCTCCTTTCTATTGTCCTATTCGCCTCCATACTCGGATTCTTCTTTTATAACAGATATCCCGCAAAAATACTTAGCGGGGACAGCTTCACGTATGCTGTTGGGACAGGTCTTGTAAGCGCTATGATACTCGGAAACATGGAATCCTTCGGGATAATAATCTTCCTTCCTTGGATAATCGAGTTCGTTCTGCATGCAAGAAAGAGATTCAAGGTCACGACGCTTGGAAAGAGAAGGGCTGATGGAACATTTGCGGCTCCTTATGACAGAAAAATTTATAGTTGGACGCACATAATCATGAATTCAGGAAAATTTAACGAGTGGCAGATCTCTGCGCTTATGTGGCTGATGGAGTTCGGGTTCGTAGTTCTGGCTTTCGCGCTCAAAGGCCTGAATCTCTTGTGAACATTTTGCGAGCGGTATGATGCCTGTGCGACCTCTTTAGGATTAGTCCAGTAGATCCATTCTCTATGACCATCTTAACGTCCGATTCCTTTATTGTGCTCTTCCTTCCTGCATAGTTCGCGTATGATTGCGCCGATGATACGATCTCGTTTGTAAGTTCTTCCAGTTCTTTCTTCAGTGAGAATACCGTTTTTTCGTTGAACGATTCGGCGCCCGCTTCCCTCAAGAATTCTTCTATATCGTAGAGACTGAAACATTTCTTAACCATATTACCACACCCATCAAGAGAAGCATATAGGGTTAATAAGGAAGGCTTTTAAATGGGGTTAGACATCTTTGATTAGCGGCATTCATTGTGTTTTGAGGCGTGATTTTGATAAGATACGGATTTCATATGTCGATTTCTGGGGGAATATCAAACTCGGCGCTTGAGGCCGGCAAGAGCGGGTTCAGAACGTTCCAGTTGTTTACCGCAAGCAGCAGAAGTTGGAAGCAGAATAGGCCGGATAAAGACGACGCTGCACTCTTCTCTAACTACCTCAAGCAGTATGACACGATACCGTTTGCCCACATACCGTATCTTTGCAATCTCGCCTCTCCGAACAGGGATGTTTTTAATAAGAGCATAAAGATGCTACAGGCCAACATAGACAACTGCAACGAGCTAGATATTGGATATCTAGTGCTTCACTTAGGCTCGCATTTGGGAAAGGGATTCGGATTTGGCTCCCACAGCATAATAAAGGGAATAGACTCGGTCTCCGGCAGCCTAGGTAAGCTGACTCTCTTATTAGAGAATACGTCCGGTTATACGAACAATGTCGGAGCAAAATTCAGCGAGATAGCGGTTGTGGTGAACGGGGTTGAAACAAAGAATATTGGAATATGCCTTGATACATGCCATGCCTTTGCTGCGGGCTAT
The DNA here is from genome assembly GCA_021816885.1 of Microcaldota archaeon. GTDB lineage: Archaea > Micrarchaeota > Micrarchaeia > Micrarchaeales > Micrarchaeaceae > JAJYXL01. The sequence goes on along the minus strand of JAKAWS010000008.1, from coordinate 36,480 downwards.
GACATACGGGATAAAGGCTCGCTAAAAGCAATGGTGGATGAGATAGAGGACAGCATAGGGATGGACAAGCTCAAGCTCGTGCATCTCAACGATTCCAAGTTCGATCTCGGAAGCACGAAAGACAGGCATTGGCATATAGGGAAAGGTTTTATAGGGGAAAAGGGATTCGAAAATTTCTTTTCTGAGAAAAGGTTTAGGCAGGGCTGCTTCGTCATGGAGACTCCGGTAAATGAGGACGGCGACGACTTTTCAAATAAGGAGGCGCTCGTAAAAATAATGAAGAAATGCGGTATCTGAGCGAACATGCAGGACGCTACAGTTACACTACCAAATAGTATAACACGACGGATAGCACGGCTATAAGCACATTGTCATCCAGTGCCCCTGAAGAGCTCTCCGCTATTGCGACCACAAATGAAAGCGGTATCGCATAAACTCCTATCAGCAAGTATCCAGTAATACTCCCGAATAAAAAGAATGCAAGCGTGCCAGACAGCCTTTTACTCCTGCTGTAAGGCAGCCGTGGCCCTTTCACTGTCAGTCCGACCAGCGTGGCTAACGGATCAGCGAACAGTATCAATGAAAGGAAGAAAAACAGGTAATCTGACCTGTGTATGAATCCCACAATCAGCAAGCTTCCGCCGACCAGTAACAGGCCGCCGTTCCCATACCTAGCATAGGGCTTTTCTATCTTCATAAGCGTCTTGGTTATCCTGTTTGACGGATACCGGGCTGTAGATATTATAATCACAAATATGAGCAAAGACAGCCAAAATAGGTATTGTATATAAAAGCCGACAAACGCAACAATGCTTATTGTTATTATGCCGATTATTATCTGCGTGATGTCTCTTTCTATCTCGACCGTACGATGTTTTATGCGATTGGCGGCGGCCTTTTGCGCTACTGTGCCAAAATACACCAGTGTTGGTATTATACCTATTCCAAACGCACGTAGGAGGTAGGCTGGAACCTGCTTGTTCTCTATCAAAAAGAGCATTATTGCTGCGACAAGGACTATTGACGAATAAGTATAGTAGCCTTTTGAGGTGTATGAACCTATAAAGGACGCGAACATTGCTCCGAGACTGAATAAGACTATATATATCGGCTGCAGCCCTAATGTCGTAAAGTACAACAAGGATGCTGCGAATGATAGCAATGGAAGGTATCTTCCGACAGCGCTTCGGGACCTTAAGGCGCGTTCCTTGAGCGAGCAGAGATACGAATAATATAATGGAACGACAAATGCAGCTAACAACGCAGACAGCTCCCATGTCTGAGATATGGTGTACATATTCATACCTATATGAGCGCGACCACCAATGCAGCGAAGAAGAAACCTAGCGTTATTGTCAATGGCACCAGTATCTTGGTTATTGAAAGCATTGATTTAATTACGTTGACAAGTGAATCCCTGTCAAGTCCCCATATCCTAAACTTCCTTACTGTAAAGTCTCCGTAATGTATAGATACCACCTCCATATTGCTCTTAGCTTCTTCGACCGCCTTTTCTATAATCGGTTTTAGGCTTTTGAACCCTGTGCGGTTTCCCAAAAGGTTCTCTGCCATGTCTTGAAGGGAATTGACTGCATGGGTGTCGGTGGTGTATACCTCTGCCTCAATCCCGTATTCCTTCTTTATTAGATTCCTTATGGAATCCCTCAGTCTCGGCAACATGTTGTTTGCATTGAACTGAAGCATGCAGAATCTCCTGCGGTTTACTTCGAATATTATTAGGTTCATCATCCCCGGAGCGATATCTTTTGGCCTTTCTAATTTGGTGTATATATCAACGCTCGACGTTCCAACCCTCACCTTCGATGAGTAGGCGATGGGCCTCTTTATCCCTTTTATTGCTTGTATGTAACAGCCTAACTCTTTAGAATTCGTGTTTATCCCGGCAAGCTCGCGTTCGCTGGCCGATTCGAATCTCGAATTGTGCGCATCAACAAGTATCGGAAACTGGACGACCTTCTCGAGCTCTTTTTGGATTATCATCCCGGCTTCGTATGTTATATCTTCTGTCACCTTTGGCGCTCTGGTCAGGGTCGCTAATGCAGCATTGCCGAATTTGATAAGTTTGACTGTGCATCCTCCATATGAGCTCTCATACACTTCTATTCCGCCATTGAGCTTTGTCGAGTTGGATATGCAGGTATCCATCGCGCTCTTTATTTGTGCAAACTGGTCGCTTGAGAATGCATTGCGTTCCTCTGTCACTGTAGAATGCATTATAAATGCCTGAGAGCTATATTTGGATATAGCATGCCTTTCGAGCATCCTTGGAAAATCGCTGCTTCCGATAGTGCCGAGAAGACCATAGTGGATCTTTGGGACGAACATTGTGGATTTGCAACTACCGTCCTTCCGTTTGAACGCGAGCGCCGCGGTGTCGACATCAACTTCGATCCTCTTAGTACTGGAGAGTTTCACATTCGCTTCGAATATCCAGTTCTGTAACACTTGAGAGAAGATGTCGATGCCACTTATTCCCAGCCCTTTCTTGATTGGCGAATCTATAAGGTAGGCTACAATGTAGCCGACGATTATGAATATTAGAATTCCAGCATAAAGTTTTATGAAGATTGTACTGAGCGGTATCGCCTTCTGTATGAGTATCCTTGAGGTCGGAATCAGGAATAACGCGTTTAGCGTGGGCTGTATCAGCGCAAACGGGACTGCACGCGCCCTTTGGTTTAAAAAGATCTTACTTATGAAGAACCAGAGGAGAAATATGCCTGCATCCGATACCAGCACTATAGAAAAAAGATATACGTATGAGCCAGTTATAGCGAATATGGATGATGCCAATAAAAATAGGATCCCGTAACAGAAAGTGGCGAACGACGCTATCGCCATTATATATTTTGATAATACCCGCCTTTGAAGCGTCTTTATCGTTATGACTGTTAGCATGGGCGGTATTGTTATCCCTATTATCCCTATTGTGGCGCCCTCTACTAGCACGCTTTCTATGCCTATTCCGGTACGGTGATACAGCACGGCCACTGATCCTATGCCAATTAAGACGCTTAACACCAAAAGTACAATAGATTGGATCTCTGTCCTAGGCAGGTGTCTCCATCTTGAGAAAAGGCTTATGTTACTTAGTGGTATATCGGCCATCTGATTCCCGCTTACTTGCCGTATCTCCTCTGTCTGTAGGAGTAATCCTTAATTGCGGTCTTAAGGTCCCTTATATTAAAGTCTGGCCAGTATTTCTTGCTGAAATAAAGCTCTGAGTAGGAGGACTGCCATGGCAGGAAACCCGAAGTCCTAAACTCTCCAGATGTCCTTATTATCAGATCAGGATTGGGAATTGCCGAGCTTATCATGTATTTTTCGATTATGCTCTCGTTTATCTGTTTTATCTTGTTGGTTGCCTTGGCCTTTACTATGTCTTTTACCGCATGCAGTATATCGTCCCGTCCCCCATATGCAATAAGTAGATTTATGGTGAAAGATTTGTTCTTAGAGGTAATTTGCTCTATGTGCTTGAGCGCTTTTCTTACTCCGCTTGGTATCTTATCCAGCTCACCAGTTACAACGACCTTTGTGTCATTCTTCTCTAATTTGGATATGATGTCCTTGTCATACGATGCCTTCTTATACAGCCTGTAGAGCACTGACAGTTCAGTGCCACTCCTGTTCTTTATGTTTTCGGTAGACAGCGCCCATACCGTGACCGTGGAGGCGCCAAAGCCCCTTAGCCATATACTGAAATCCACAAACTTCTTTATGCCGGATTCGTAGCCGTTGGATAAGCTGAGACGGTGGGATTTGGACCATCTCCGGTTACCGTCGGGTATAAGTGCGAGGTGTTTTGGGGCAACTGACAGCTTTCTATTATTATCTACCATATTTTAGCACCCAGTATCTTCCCGCTTCCGGAACGCGGCTTCCGGCTGTTTCTTGCTGTTGCATTCATCATCGGAATGCATTTGATTGGAAGTTCTGTTCTTGCGCATTCTAAGACGGCGTGGATTTTCTGGATTGGACTCATAACCATGCCTTTTATATCTGCTATTTTTGCGGGCTCGACGTACACAACGCTCCGGTTTGCGGAGTTCTGGTGTATTCGCCGACCACATAATGTTGGATTGGGATAATCCAACTTGACAGTGTATTCTATTGCCTTTTGATAATCATTATCTGTTTTGTCTTGCATTTTATATACCTTTATGCGGACCATTCTCATCCAGCCGATAAACTGGAGGTTTCCCGCCCACTTTGTTAATACAATCTTTAACATAATGGTTTAAATCCCCATCGGTGGCGCGATATCTTGCAAAGGGCTGCGCTTTATGTGTTGATGCAAGAAAACCGTGACTTTTAAGTCGTGGAGAAATATCACTGGATTTTATCGTGGCAAAGTATAAAAATATGCAATCCCATACGCCTATATGAGTTCTCTCAAGGCTTATAAGGCGGGAGAGGTCACAACGATTGCATAGGTAAATTCCTATACCGCATAGGAACAAGGCGATAATTTTGCAGATAGACGATATGTATAGGTTAAATTCTTCTAAACAGATTATAGGTAATGAGGATGCTGTTGCTGCGATAAGGAGTTTCGTACGCAGCTTTTGGAGCGGCGGAAGTAAGAAGCCTTTGATTGTATATGGGCCTACCGGCACGGGAAAGAGCACTGCGGTGCGCCTGATAGCAAAGGAGGAATCCATGAACTTGATAGAGTTAAATGCTAGCGACTACAGAGACAGCAAGAAGCTGGCGACACGGGTGCTGCCCGCGCTCGGCACTAGGCCCATATTCGGCAATGGCAGCTTTATTCTCTTTGACGAGATAGATGAGCTTAGCGGTCGCCATGACAAGGGCGCTTCTTCAACAATACTTTCGATGATAAAGGAACCACGGGCTCCTGTAGTGTTCATTGCCAATGATATGTGGGACCAAAGGATAACCTTCCTGAGAAACAAGACAATTCCGACCGGGTTCAAGAAGCCGAGCCAGTCAGCGATATCGGAACTCCTCAGCAGGATATCAAAAGAGACCGGGATAATGGTATCCGACAGGACCATCGCATGGATAGCAAAGATGTGTGATGGGGACGTAAGGAGCGGGATAAACGACCTTTATGTTATGTCAGGCGCGCCTGAAGACGACGTCGAAGTTATCGGGGTAAGGGATAAGAAAAGCGATATATTCACCACATTGGACAGGATATTTTTATCGCATACCATCGGAGCTCCGATGAGGGCGGTCATGTACTCAGATGTAGACAATAGCATGCTCACAAACTGGATAGATGAGAACATACCAAATAGATACGTAGATAATCCGTCCATATCAAAAGCGTACGAAATGCTTGCTGCTTCTACCATTTACTCGTCAAGGGCCTCGAGGTCTGGCTATTATACATATTGGAGATATATGAATGCCTTGATGTCTGCAGGAGTATCGATATCGAAAGAGAGAGGCTGTTCAACTTCAAAGAGATACTCTTTTCCGAAAGTGGTAAAGGATCTCAGTGGGAACAAGGCTGACAGGACTGCCCTGTATGCGATAGCGGACAAGCTTAAGGGGAGAATACATTCAAACTCCAGATACATAATAAGCGATTACATACCGGTGCTGTCGAAAATAATAAGAAAAGCAACAGATGCGGGCATCGAGAAGGACGAGGTCTACAGGTTCTTCGAAAGGCACTTTGAGCTCTCTGATAAAGAGGTAGATGCTGTAGCTTCGACCTCGAGGCACGCGTTTTAGAATGCGCCTCCAAGATATGAGACAAACTTCTTCGTCACCTGTTCTGCGTCGCTGCCCACAAGGCGCATGCTTGCCGCTTCGTTGTGTCCTCCGCCATTTTCGACCTCTTCTTTATCTTCCGACATCTTCCTTACAGTATCTAAAAGGATTGAGGTAGATGCGACGCGGTGGCTTGCCCTAGCAGATATATATCTCTTATGATAGACGACAGTCACCGCGGGCTCCTGCCCTTTCTCGATAGCGGAATGGAGCTCAGAGGTGTATTTTCCCATCTTGATGTAATTGAACCTCATCTTGGCTATCTTCTCAAAGTCCAATACAAATATCAGGAAACCTTTGCTGCTCTTAAGCGTCCTCCCCTTTTTTAGGCCGATAGATATTGCCGCCGACATCTGCTCTCTTGATTCTGAAAGCACGTAGGAGAACTTTGTTTTATCTGAGAGCACTGATTCCATATATTGGGGGGTTGTAGGGAGCCCGTCAGGGTTATGTATGTTTATCGCATCCAACACGGCTGCGATCTCCTCTTTGTCTTTGTCGGCCTTTGCAAGGCTGCTGTGATCGCTTAACAACGAGACCAGCATCATTTCTTCAAGATTCTCGCCGAACGAGCTTGCGAGCATACATGTTATGAACCCTGCAGTAAGGCTGGAATCTCCGTGATGGTCCCAGGGGTTTATGTAATAAGCCGGAGGTCTCTCAAAACCCTTATCAATAGGGTGGTGGTCTATCCATATTATATCAGATATCCCGGCTAGCTTCCCTGAAGAAGCATTGCTTTCAGGGGTGGTACCAAAGTCTGTCATTATGGCCATAGGCCGCTCGACGCTCAAAAAGCTCTTGAAAAACATTTCGTCTGAGTAGAAACTCTCTTCGGTATACGCTACACCGCGGACCGCATCCCACTTTATTGCTTTGTGTTCGGAACTTATCTTATGCGCAACAGCCTTGAATCCCCTAGACAGGCCAATCGCCCCTGTCGATCCGTCTCCATCAGAGTGGAAATGCACCGATATGGGCGCGCCTGACACTATATTTCTTCCGATTCTTGATGCTGCGTCCATTATTTGCTCGATGAGCGCGGTCGCCATGGCATTGCCTGCCGGCCCTATATCTGGAATGGTGGGCTTGTGTATCCCCAAGGAGCTGAGCATCGAATCTCTGGCAGAGACGTATTCTGATTGAGATACAGTCCCTATCGATTCAACATCGCATGTCTTATCGTCTTCTGCGTCGATTATCTCCAGCTCCACAGCATCCATCAGTCCCAACCTCGTAGGACTCCTTATCCTTATCGTGCGGCCGATTCCAGGAAGGATTATCCAGTATATGCAGTTGGAGCTGCTCAGCTCCCTGATGGACGTAACGATACCTTTTACCTTTGCCATAGTTTACAACTCAATTGGTCGTATTAGATATGCAGATACCCTTTATGGAATTATCTGTGGCGTACCTGCAGTCAGTAGAATTGTGGTACTTGTATGCAACAGCAAGTATACAGATGTTTGCGTAATTTGTGTTGTTGGCTGCCAGGCATGCCTTGGGATTGTTCGAAAGAGACGCGTTGTCTATCAGATTCGTGAAGTAGCAGGCCGGTGATGAGCGCAATGTGCTGTTTGAACTTGAGCATATTGCGCTTAGATTTTCGGAGGTTGCATTTGGCGGAGAGATTATAGAAGCATTGGCTTGGGTACCGGACAGATAAGATATGCTATAATGACACAGCTGATTGTAGGTGAGGTTAGAGAATGAGACTTCTTCTATAAAAGAGAGATTTGACAGTTTGGGATAGCTGCCGACAAGCACAGACGTTGGAAGGCTGTTGTATACGGCGTTTGGCAGAACATCGCAGTAAGTCCTGTTCATCTGCTTTAATGCAGTGTCATAGCCATATATAATACGACAGTCCGAACTCTCGCTCGTATTTAATATTTCTGAGCAGTAAGACCCATTGTCTAGGTATCCTGAAGTCGCGGCATTGTATATGCATCCGGATTCAAGACTTTGGTTGGATATCTGTGTACAATAGGAGGACAGCCCGACAGATACGCTCATATTGTATATGCATTCGTTAGCTATTGAGGAGTTGGTCTCTTCTCTACAGGCGCTCAATCCGGCGCCCTTTAGGGCCGTCTGGTTCACGCAGCCCTGCACCTCCCCGCTAGGAAGATAGGAACAAACGCTGATGTTGCCGCTGGATAGCGCAAGCTGTTCGAAACAACCATACTTTTGCGCTGAGTAGAGTATGGATTTGCATGAATTGATGCCTGTGGCAGGGGTTACCTCCCTGACTATTATAGATATCGCGGCCAGACCGATCAGGACAAAAAAGAGGATCAACATTATAGACTTCCTCTGTTTGGCGTCGATGCTGTGGATGACCCTTTCAATCCCCTTCAGTTTCTGCGGTTCGGAAACAGAGGCCTTAAGCTCTGACTTAAATTGTGCTTTCAGCAAAACACCATAATTGATTCGATACTGATAATTTATATTAGTTTCCTGATAATCTCTTCTGATACGATGAGGCGCATCATAACCATAGGGCTTGCAATCATACTCATAGCCGTAGTCTTGATAATGTATGATCTATTTATTGGCTCGGGGCAAGTATACAACTCTGCCGCCAACCTTACAAGCAACATTAACGCCACAATAAAGCCAAACAGCACATACACCATGGCTTTCAATTACTCTAACAGCACTGGGCTCTTCTTCTTGGCACGGTCCACAGACAGAATCAACTTCTACCTGATGAATAGTAGTGCGTACGGGCTCTTCGAGAGCAGCAACTCACCATCTATGTATGCCGAGGCAGTATCCCTGGAAGGGAAGGGGACATTGTTTGTGTATAGGAATGCGACTAACTCATCCTTTCCAATCTCCTATCGTTCCGGACTAGAGTATGAATACACCAAAAACCAGAGCCAGCCGCCGAAGGACGGGATCTATTATCTGGTAGCAGACAATACAAACGGAAGCGCTGCCTCTGCGAACGAAGTATCCATCGGAATCGTATATCTGCAGAATTTCTATAGGAACCAGAGCGATGCTGCAAAATATCAGAAGTTCGCAGGAGCATTGAACTCCGAGAGACTTGTGGGAGAGACTGGCGGTCTGGCCATAATATTTGGAATCGCAGTCGTGGTGTATGGATTTATCAGAAGAAGGAAAAACAGCACGGACGAATCTCCGGTCAAGAACGGGATGTCAGAAGAGGAGATAGATAAACTATACGAGAATGAAAGAGTAGGAACGAAATTGAATTCTGGCAGCACAAAAGGAAAGAAGCGCACAGTTAAAAAAGGTGCAGCAGGAAATATCAGGAGAAAGAAGAGAGTAAAGAAAAGATAGGGCGGGTGTTATGGTCTCTAACGAAATAGCCGAAAGGATTGCCGGAGAGATAGCAATATCTGAGAATCCCGGAAGCGTGATGAAAAAGTGGAGGGAGCTCTTTGGAATATCACAGGTTGATCTCTCCAAGGAGATAAAGATATCGACCTCCACAATAAGCGACTATGAGAGCAGCAGAAGGCTAAGCCCGGGAGTTGGAGTGATAAGAAGGTTTGTCAATGCACTGATGAAAATGGATGATGAGAGAGGAGGGACTGTTATACAGAACCTTTCCAAGTTCTCAGCAGAGCAAAAAAACGATAAGCCCATATATGTAGTGCACGATTTTGTGGCACCGTTGTCTGGAACAGACTTGCTCAGGATAGTGGAGGGCAAGGCAGTAGCCGGGCATACCTACCTGGACAACATAAAGATCTTTGGGTACACGAAAGTGGATAGCTTAAGAGTCATATTGGACATGATGCCTTCCGAATATCCAAAGCTGTTTGGCTCTACCACTGAGAGGGTTTTCATATTCGAGAATGTGTCAACAGGCAGGTCGCCGATGATAGTGATAAGGGTGGCGCCGATAAAGCCAAAATTGGTGCTGATACAGGGCATAGTGAATGTAGATAAGCTTGCAATAAAGATAGCGCAGATAGAGAAGATACCCATACTTACGACTAAGCTGAGCACAGAAGAGTTAGAGACGAGGCTCGGAAAGATTTAGTGCAGATGCAGGCGGGTCCGGATCAAGCAAGCTTCATGATCGGATAAATCATCCCCAGACGTCAGCCTTCACCTTAACATTACTTATCCCAAGCTCGTTCGCAGCCTGCTTCATCGCCTTCACGAATTCTAGAGGACCGCAAATATAGACAGTCCGCTCTCCGCAGTCTACGCAGTGCCTTTTTATCATCTCGCTGTTGATGCGGCCGCGCTCACCTTCCCATGGCAGGTCGCTTTGGCGTGTGACGGTAATCACGTTCTTAAGCGTTATCCTGGATTCAAGCTCTTTGAGCTCTTCCTTCCGTATTATCTCGTTAGGGTATCTTACACTGTAGAGCATCACAACATCTGTTCCTGCAGATTGGTCGCTTATCTGTTTGAGCATCGACATCATAGGTGCAAGGCCGGTTCCCCCTGCTATGAAGAGTACTTTCTTGTCCTCGGAGGGAATGAACCTGAATTGCCCGTATGGGCCCGTCACAAGGAGCCGGTCACCGATTTTGGAGCCCTCTAGTTTGGAGGTTAGCTGGCCGTGGATCATGTGTATATAGAAATCCAAAACAGAGGTGTTCGGGGAAGAGGCAATAGAAAAGGCCCTAGTTATCTCTAATTTTGGCGATGCAGACAAGTAAGTAAGCATTACAAACATGCCGGGATCGAAATTCAGCAGTTGGTTATCAGGAGGTGTCAGGTAGAATATGTCCACATCAGGAGTCTCGTGAACTATCTGCGTTATAATATATTCCTTCTTGTTTATTGAAGGTTTGGGCACTGCCATTAGCATCACAACTTGTTTTATTGTGGAGAAACGTATATAAAAGCTTGAGCCTGTTTTGGGAAACCGCAATTCGATTATGGCGCTGTATATCCATTCTCCCAGTTGGAGGTGAAGACCACATTGACAGGAACGCCGTTGTTGCCGTTTCCAGAGTAGTCGTTCGAGTTCCCGTTCAGTGGCCACCAGCCTACGAGGTTCTGGATGTCTACAGGCGCGCCCCCTATTCCCTCGGCATAGAGTGTATTTATCGCACTTGTAGAGAGGGAAGTGTTGTAGATTTGGACGTCTGCCATCTGGGCGTCTGAATAAGTATTTTGGATAGGGAACGAACCGAATGTCCAACCAGCACCATATGAGGTCTGAGTGGCACCCGGGGTATAAGGGGTGGAGTGGCAAGTGTTGTTTGCGCAAACAGACAGATTGCCTGTTGCTAGATTATATCTACCTACTACAAAGTACCACTGTTTTGGGGTCGGAGTGGCATCCCCGATGCCATTAATCCCAGCTGCAGTAAGGATGGAGTAGGAAATGACCCCAGACCCGGCCTGCAAAAATAGCAGTGGGTAGGTGTTACTAATATCGGGGGTCACTATACCGCTATTGATAGAGGTATCGACACTATTGAACTTGACCCATGCAGCCTCAGTGATAGAGCCAGTTATGGCATAAGCGCTTATTTCCGTAACTGATATGGTGCTGCTCGCTCCATTAAACTGCGCCACATACTGCGGTATCTCGTTGGTGGTGCATAATCCGACCTCCGACACGAATATGTTGCTGCCCGGTCCGTTCGGCCTTAGTATCTGGCAGCTTCCCGGACTTGCCTTCGGGGCGAACGTGTAGGGATTGAAGAGATTAAGTGAGAAGAACGCCACCAGCACAATTGCGATGATGAGTATGGCCCATCCGTATGTCATCAGGTACTCCATCGCAGATTGCGACTTCAGCCCTACTTTTTCGTCTTTAAAATGAGCTATCTTTCGGTGTGGGTTTTCTGGTGTGTGTGTGTGTGTGTGTGTGTGTGTGTCACGCTTCCAAGGTTCTGTACCCACTCCGAAACCCGTCCTAACACAATCTCAAACATGTTCTCACACAATTAATGTAGTACGAGTTTAATAAATTTTGTTTTTGAAAAGGATTTTCCTCAAGCGAAGCAGTTAGGCGATTCCAAACCATAGGCCGAGGTATCTGCGCGGAAATTTCTGGAGCACTGAATACAGAGTGTTGGGTCAAAGAACAAAACAATAGTCAAGAACTACATAAGAAGCAGGACATTTCAGGACAGAAGAAACTAGCGATGTAGTTGCTGTGTGCTTCCCTGATACTACGAGCGTTAGCCTATAGGGAGGTCATTCGCTTATACCAATAACATTATTTGTATGCCTTGCTCCGCCATTCAATTTTGATGACTTCTATAAGCTCTTTATCCCAGTAAACGTCATATATTATCCGGATGCCCCCAATTCTTATCCTATACTCATCAGTGTCTATCTTCTTAATGTCGTATAATTTTGCAGGGACAGGTTCATTTTCTAATGTTAGGATAAGCTCCTCTAAACGAGTTTGATAGTGTGCTGGCATGTCCAAAGCGGATTTTCCAGCTTTTTTGGACACATCAACGTGAAACAAAGAATCAGCCTGTTTTTTCTCTCATTTTTTTTATCAATTGTCTTCCACCTATCTTATCTCCCTTCGCCATCTCATCTTTTATTTTTTCTATCTCTTCTCTTTCCCTTCTGCTTATCTTCACCATTGGCACTAACAATGCACGCAGCTTCTTTGCCTCTATCTCCATATTATCAAGCTTCTTCTCTATCATCTGCATTTCTGTTCTTGAAATCGCCATATCTATCTTATGGATAAATCGATATTAAAGCCTTTCCGTAAGGTTCAGATCACAGTGCACTATACTCGGATGTCTATGAACTTGTGTAGGTTAATACACCGGTATATGTTTCGATTATCTTAGAAAGATATATAGAGCGCAGAGGCAGTTCATCAAGAATAGGAAGTACTGTCTGTTTGATCATGGTGTGCTGTAGCCATTCTCCCAGCTGGAGGTAAAGGTCACACTAGTAGGAACGCCGTTGTTGCCGTTTCCGGAGTAGTCATTCGAGTTCCCGTTCAGCGGCCACCAGCCGACGAGGTGCTGCAGATCTATTGGAGCACCACCTATTCCTTCTTGGTATAATGCCGTAACCTCGGGTTGAGATAAGGAGGTGTTGTATATCTGCACATTTGCTATGGTGCCGTTAAGCGCGCTGGACGAGGCAGGTATTCCGCTTATTGCAGGACCTATCTCGAAATAGGAAACCGAATGCAACCCGCTCAAAGTGCCTATTGGTATGGGGATACCCCCATTCGGCGTCACGCCATTTACGTAGAAGAATCCGTCGGAGCCGCCCGGCCATGTTACTATTATGTTATACCATTTGTTTGGCGAGAAAGAGTAGACATCGTTTACGCAGGCACTCCAGCTAGGGACCGAGTTGTTTTCTGCATAACAGAACAGAAGAGTGTTAGGCTGATTGAATTTCAAGCCGAAAAGGCCTTCCTCATCTAACCACCCGTTTTGTGATGCTTGTATACTTTTGGCATTGAACCATAGGCTTATTGTTATTGCCGAGCTTCCGGCTAATACTGTATTTGAATTAAGGTATATGTTGCTGTTCCCTCCATTAAACGACGCCACATACTGCGGTATCTCGTTGGTGGTGCATGTCGGTCCAACTGCAGAAACAAACAGGTTGCTGCCCGGTCCATTCGGTCTTAGTATCTGGCAGCTTCCCGGACTTGCCTTCGGGGAGAACGTGTACGGATTGAAGAGGTTAAGGGAGAAGAACGCCACCAGCACAATTGCGATGATGAGTATGGCCCATCCGTATGTCATCAGGTACTCCATCGCAGATTGCGACTTCAGCCCTACTTTTTCGTCTTTAGAATGAGCTATCTTTCGGCGTGGGTTTTCTGGTGTGTGTGTGTGTGTGTGTGTGTGTGTGTTACGCTCCTTCTCGTAAAAGTTTTCTGAAACACACGTCAACCTATCCCCAAATCCCTGCATCACAATATGTAATCAAAGAAAACATAAAAAGCTATCTCAGAAGCCATTTCCACAAAGGCATGGAAAATCTATAAATGTGACTCATGGCATGAGTCAAATTACACTAATCTGACCCGTGGTGTAAGTATCTAGCTAAAAACTCGACAACAAACCCTTTTGGAACTGCTGTTCAGCGGTAGAAAATATTATCGATACAGATATATACCTTATCGTAGCAAATCCTTTGTCTAATCACTCAGTAATTCACATGGACGATATCGAAATCCTAAAGGAATCAGTCAAAAAACTGAAACCCGGCAGATATATAGTCATCGAGGGCATACCTTGCAGAGTCGTAGACATGGAGACAAGCACTCCGGGCAAGCACGGTGCCGCCAAGGTAAGGATAACTGCGATAGGAATATTTGATGGTCAGAAGAAGACGCTGCTCAAGACAAGCGCAGACGAGGTCGATGTACCAATACTTAAGAAGAGAAAAGCGCAGGTCGTGTCTATAACGGGAAACAGCGCACAACTTATGGATTCGGAGAATTTTGAGATATATGAACTGCCGATACCTACAGATCTTTCCGGCAAGATATCTGCTGGTGCCGAACTTGAGATTACCGAGGTAATGGGCCAAAAGCAGATATCTAGGATTGCTGCATGATAATGGTGATGATCTTATGGAGATAAAAATAAGAAGTGAAACCGAGAACAGCACACTCTCGAGGAAGGAGATAGAATGCTATATAACCAGCACTGGGAGCACCCCTTCAATAAAAGAGGTCACCACCGAAGTCTCCAAAAAGATGAGTATGAATCCCGACCTGGTGGTGGTCGTAAAGCTTGAACAGCCCTTTGGAACGCGGAGGCAGATTGCCTACATACACTACTATGAAGACGAGAAGAAGATGAGGAGGTACGAACCAAAGTACCTTCTAGACAGGAAAGCCAAGCGCGCCGCGGCAGAAAAGCAAGAGGTCAAAGCCTCTGAAGTCCAGTAGGTGTTTTTTTGGCTGAGCAAAAAAAGGAGAAAAAAAGTAAAGGTCGGGAGTACCGACCCGGAAAGATGTGTCCAAAATGCAGCTCTAGGATGGCCGAACACACCGACAGGCTGACTTGTGGCAAGTGTGGATATACTGAATTCAAGAGGCATGAGCCGCAGAAATGACGGGCGGTAGATTGGCAATCCACAAGCGCATATCTGCAAAAGGCTCCAGAACCAGTCCATTGCCGAACCATTCTCAGGACCGTGTATATAAAGAGTTCGTCGTCTTCGTATCTCTTCTTATACTTGCAATATCCGTAGTCGTTTTCTCAGGTTATCTTTACGCAGAAGGGCTGATTACGCAGATACAGTACGAAGCATACGCAAGCGCCGCTTTCTCGTTCATCTTTCCTCTCCTTGTCTTTACGTATATGATAAGGAAAAAAGGCGGCGCCCGCCAGGTCATAAGGTCTTTGGGGCTCGGTCGCGAAAAACTTACGCTTAGGAACATTGCCCTAGGAGTCACGCTCTTCATTGCGATATTCGCTGTGGAGATAGGGATGGGGGCTTTTGAGGCAATAACAAACATTTCGCTGCCGACGAACATAGTTGCGATATACACTGGCTTTCCATTATGGTTCTTTATCTTTACCTTTACAATAGCGCCGTTCAATGAAGAGATATTGTTTAGGGGATTCTTAGTCCCGAGGATAGGAATAGTGTTCAGCGCACTGGCATTTGCTATAATGCACTTATCCTACCTATCGATAGCAGAGCTTATTGGTGCATTCCTGTACGGTCTGTTCGCAGGATACATTTTCAAGAGAAGCGGTTCCCTTTACTCGACGGTACTCGCCCACGCCCTGATAAACGCGCTGGCGATAACCTCATTGTTTCTTCTATAGTGATCAGAGTGATAGACAGCAAAGCTGTAAAGATGAGGGTCGTATCCGTTGAGCCGCTTTGGGAGTCAAACCTCGGTTACATTGCCAGGGTCATGAAAAATTTCGGGTTGGTTGACCTTGCAGTGGTACGACCTCGATGCAACCCAAAGGGACCTGACGCAATAAAGTTCTCTAAGCATGCTGTAAGCGTAATAAGGTCAGCCAAACGATTCGGTTCGATAAAGGCTGCGACATCCGGTTACTTCCCTATCGGAACTACGGCCATCTGGCACAAGACGGAGCGTGCTCGTTACAATGTATGCTCTGCAGAAAAGGCGGTTCGCCTGGCACGTTCCAACGACCACAGAAAAATAGCGATAGTGCTCGGAAGGGATGATACTGGGCTAGACAAAGACGAGTTAGGGTTATTGCCGATAAACATATGTATAGAGTCAAGCCAGGACTATCCCACTCTCAACATTTCTCATGCATTGGCAATAATCCTGTACGAGTTCTCTAGGTCAAGCCTCGGCGCAATCCCGAAATCTACGAGCTCTGTAACAGAAATGCGGCAGATATCAAAGCAGCTGGAGCTTTTCCTAAGCGAACAGCCTCATGTCCGGGACAAAGAGGCGATAGAGCGCACGTTCAACAGGCTTATCGCAAGAGCAAACCCCAGCTCCGGCGAACTTAAGACGATCGCCGCAATATTCTCGATTAAAAGGAGGAAGCCCAACAACGGCAAAAACAAAACAGCAAAGCAACAAAGAGCCAGGAAGACCTAACCCTTCTTGCTCTTTACTATCTTTACCTTTGAAGGTGTGAGCAGCATACGGTCAGCGCTTATCATCGCGATGTCCCCTCCTGTTTTCTCTACATAGCCCTTCAGTGTCTCGACTATCTTCTTCAGCGTATTCGGCCTCTTTCCAAGCTCTGTAACGTTCAGAAGCACGATGTTCTTTTTGTTGAGCTCCGCTTCTATGACATTGATGTCGTTCTCGTCCTTTAGGAGCACTGGCTTGACATAGAAGTCAGCCGGTTCGTTCATCAAATCTACATCCTTCATCTCAGCAGAGTTCATATACTCTTCTACATTTATCCCGTTGTAGTTTCCTAGCCCTTTTCCAAGCTTGTCGAAAAGTCCCATTATTTCACCTATTAAGTCGCCTTTGATAAATCTTATCAGATAGTGCTTAAAAAGGTTATGGTATAACGAGAACACAAAAAGATAAGCGGAAGTGCGCGCGCACCGAACCAAAACGAGAATGAAAAGTGTTTAAAGGGCTTCGTAAACAATCTATCATATGATTAGAATAAAATGGATATACGACAAACCAGATATCCATGACGGGGTCCGCATACTAATAGAGAGGCGTTGGCCGCGCGGGATGAGACGAAGTTCTCAGCACGTCGATATATGGCTGAAAAGAATCGGGCCGTCAGAAGAGCTTCATAGATGGCTGTTGCACAATCCTGGAAAATGGTCGGAGTACGAGAAGAGGTATACAAAGGAGATGAAAGATTCAACTCCATTCAGAAAGCTCGTCGATATTGCAATACATACAGACACAGTCACACTTTTGTTCAACAAAGACGACCATGAAAAGAATGATGCTGCGGTAGTGTGGGTAGCGCTGCAGAAGACGCTGAGCGAAAGGAATCCTGATGCCTTCGAATAGCTAGAGTATATCTTTCAGTTTGTTGTATTCGACCATGATGCATCTGTCCATCACAAAATCCATTCCATTCGACATCGCGAAGTCCTCCGCTTCCTTGCTGTATATTCCTAACTGCAGCCATACTCTCTGGATTCCGGCCTCGTAAGCCTCTTTTGTCACTGTTAAAGCTTCTCTTGCAGGGCGAAACACGTCCACAAGGTCCACCTTAAACGGTATTTCCTTTATCTGTTTGTAGCATTTTTCTCCCAATATGGTATCTGCGCTCGGATTTACCGGCACTATCCTAAAACCCACGCTTTGCATATACGCCGGAATGTCGTGGCTGGGTTTGCCTTCCTCCCTAGAACAGCCTACCACAGCAATCGTCTTCGTGCCGCGAAGAATTATTGCCTCCTTTTCAAGTTGCTCATCCATAACTCTATAAAGGTTGTAAATATTATTATCGGTATGCTGAAGGACCTTGTATTGGTAGACACAAGCTCGATAATATTCGCGATGCATAACCGGAAGGATATTTTTAGCATAACGAAGGCCGTCTTCCCCGACCGTACAGTATGCGTCTCAGAAGGGGTCGTCTCAGAGCTAAAGCGCATATCCACCATCAGGTCTAAGAAAGGGAGGGAAGCAGCGGCAGGATTGCGCTCTGTCTTCCACAACAATATACCTGTAGAGGACGACGAGCAACGCCCGGACGACTGGATGGTGGAAATTAACTCTGCAAGGTGCATCTTCTTGACCAACGACACGAAACTATGGCACAGATTAAAGGCTGCCGGGAAGCAGGCAATGAAAATCTCTGTCGATGGAAGGATAGTGTAGTGCAGTTGGTGGGTACATTTACCTGACCATGAACGTGCCGGATGGCAGCATCCTCATTATAAGGTCAAGCTCTCCGAACCCCAAGCGCTTAGATACGCTCTTCGCAGCATCAGACTTTTTCATCTCCCCCTGGGCTATGGTCACATGGTTTGTCTCCCCTTTTTTTTCTCCAAAAGTACTGGATGGCACCACATTCAGCATTTCATCCTGCACAAACGCAATCAGTTCAAGCTTAACAGACCTATACCATTCCCGTTCTCCCTTCATTAGGAAACTGCCTGTGCCTAGCGATCCTTTCTCTGTCGATTTGCTTATTTGTCCTCTCCTAAGCGAATAGACATCAACCCCCTTGAGCATGCTCTGCCAAGCGCTGGAATGACAGCCAGCAAACTGCGCAGCTTCCTCCTTGCTTGCCTTATGTGCCTTCTCTCCTTCTACTAATACTGTGACAGATCCTCCATGTATGTCTGCATGGAAAAAAAGGTCTCCCTCATTGAAATACCTGGAGTTCACAAGCTCGTTCTGGTGGGCATCTCTTCCCCCTATTACCAGAAAGCCCTCGCTAGTATAAAACCAATTGAACTTTTCGTACCATTTTTGTTCCTTCCTTACCACAAGCTTCTTTTTCTCTGCAACAATGGTCCTCTCGATGCCGTCATATCTATCTTCCAGCGCAGCCATGGCTTTCTCAAGACCTGCCAGCTTCTTCTCAAGCTTTTGTGCGGTTTTGTAGTACTCTCCGGCGTTCTTTTGCGCACTGCTCTCGAAATCAACGCTCAATTCCACCGATATCCCGTCATATGAGAGAGAGTCCGCCAGTGACTGCCAGAGAGATTATCAGTGCTATAAAAAAGCCCAGTGAGCCGACAATCAATATTCCCAGTATTATTATCTTGGCGCTCCTGTTGAACTCAGCCCTATTCGGTTTATAGCTTATGCTGATTATATGCCTGGAATTCTGAATAAAGTTCTTCAACTTCGAAGAAATGTTCAAATGTTCACCAAGATATGATTCTATGCAAAGGCATAAATAGTAAATCTGTCGGTTGTATCTTAGGAAGTTGACATCTGAATCCGGAATATGTTATTTGGCAGTGTATATGGATAAAGTAATAATCGTACGTTTCGGAGAGCTCTGGCTGAAAGGCGGAAACAGGTATATCTTTGTAAGGAAGCTCAAGACCTCGATAGAGCGCAAGCTCAAAACCACAAACAGCAGGATAGTCGCAAAGAGGGACAGGTTCATGATATACGCTCCTGCCAGAGAGACAGCAACTGTAAAGAAAGCTTTGGCATACGTCTTCGGCATCTCATGGTATGGAGAGGCTTACGTGGTAAAGAGTGAACTCAAGCACATACTGAAGGGCGTTGTATCTGCGTCAAAGAAAGCAAACCTCTCCGGCAAAAATGTTAGGATAGAGGCACATCGTTCATTCAAGGGGCTAGGGTTTACATCAAGCGATATAGTGAGCGAGTTACTGAAAGTGAAGGATTCCCTCCCATTTACTCCGGACAGCTCTTCAGAAAATATAATTATGGTAAATCCAGACAAGCACGAGACGTACATCTACACAGAAAAGATAAAAGGGCTGGGGGGCATGCCGTACGGTTCTTCTGGCAGGGCCGTCGTCCTGATATCCGGTGGGATAGACTCCCCCGTAGCTGCATTCTACGCCATGAAAAGAGGTCTTGAGGTTGTGTACCTTCACATACATCCATTCAAAGACTACAAGAACGCGCTTAACTCGAAGATGGGGCCGCTGCTCACAGAGCTGTCCAGATATTCTGACGTGGCGAAAATATACCTGCTTCCATCGTACATCTTCGAATCCAAGATACTTGGTACTGACCCAAAGAACGAGATGGTCCTGTTTAAGAGTTTCATGATGGGGTTGGCTGATATGCTGGCGGATAAGGAGGAATGCGACGCCATAGTGACCGGCGAAAGCCTCGCCCAAGTCTCGTCCCAGACATTGACAAACCTCGGCATCTCATCCTCTAAGACATCCCGCTTGGTAATACGACCTCTAATCTGCTTTGACAAAGAGGAGATTGTCGGCATAGCAAAACGCATTATGACCTATGATACATCCATACTGGAATACAGGGATGTGTGCGCCTTCCATTCGAAGAATCCGGCTACGGCCGCCAGCAGAAAGGCAATAGACAAGACCTACGCGCTAAAAGGGCTAGACGAGGCTGCCGCTTCAACCCTAAAGAAAGGCAAAACGATATTTTTCGGCGCACTGACAGAGAACACAGTTTAAAAGCTTTTTCGGTTAAAGATACCTAAAAGTGATAAAATGCAGAGCAAAAACGAAAGAGGCTCATCTGCAAGAAGAGATATAATATCTATAGATCCTGAAATGTGGTTTACAAGGAAGCTTCACTACGACGAGAAGCACTCTGCATGGCACATCTTCAAGTCTCTCTTCTGGGCGGTATATATCTTCATCGCGGGAGTGATGTTATATGATTCGGTGCCTACTGCACAGGGCATAATGCGGTTCTTTGGATCAGCCGTGGTGGTTTTGTCTATATTCCTTATACTATACGGATTTAGCAAATCTCTTCACTTAAAGCTGATGAAGAAATATGCATAGATTTACGGTCTTTTATTTTTCCGGCCCGATTTAGAGAAGATTGAATGTTCAATATCTACGAGACAAAAAACCACAGGCTATTTCCGATAATACCGATAGCGCTACTACTGATAAGCCTGCTGTTTATCCCAAAGATACACCTTGATTCTACACTCACCGGCGGCACAAACATACAGATAAGCACTAATGCATCTATGAGCGTAGATGCCGCGACAAGGGCGATAGACGCCTTAATCCCTGGATCAACTGTCCAGAAATTCGGCAGTTCATTCTCAATAACAATACCACCAAACCAGAGTATAACGAGTGCACTTGGATACGAACAAGAGGTGAACGCATATTATGCAAATTATTCAGCGTCAGCACTTGCCGCCGCGAGATACTCTACAATACTGTCAAATGCAAGCGAAGCAAACAACCAGACGGCAATATTGGGGGCAAGGTCCTCACAGTCGAACGAGACCAAAAATCTGGGACTGATGTCCTCATCGTTAAACAAAGAGGTCTCGGCGCTCACGCCTATAATTGGAGTACCGGTAACATATAATTCCACATCAGGAGTAGAGATGGCGGACATGGCAGCGTCTATATATGGAAATGCGACATCGATATACAAGAGTCGTGTAATAAGCAAGCTCAAGAGCATCATCCCCTTTACAACATACTCATACAACGAGGAGGCGGCACAGGTAGGCCAATTCTTCCTCGGACAGCTACGTACAATAATAATAATCGCATTCGTACTTGTCGGAATAACTGTATTCATAATATTTAGGAGCCCGATCCCGTCTATTGCAGTAGTGTTCGGCGCAGCAAATGACATAATAATAGCATTGGGAGCGATGGGGGCGTTCGGCATACCATTAGGCGTCGCATCGATAGGTGGGCTGCTTATGTTGCTCGGTTATTCCATAGACACAGACGTCCTATCGGCTGTGAGGATACTTAAAAGGACCGACGAGACGCCGCAAGCGCGTGCCATGTCCACGTTCAAGACCGGTGCAACCATGACTGTAGCAGCAGTCATATCGTTCCTGACCCTGTTTATCGTTGCATATATCGTATTCATACCGACATACATAGAAATAGCCGGAGTTGCGCTCTTCGGCCTTATTGCGGACATAGCGACAACATGGCTTGGCAACACTGTGTTCATACTGTGGTATAAACAAAGAAAGGATAGGAGGCGATGATCATGAGCAACCTAAAGTCTTACTTGAAGGATAGGCGCATACTGATACTGATAGTGATATCGGTAATGTTCCTTCTCCTGGACCTGCATTTCGGGTTGCACCTTGGAATAGAGTTCATAGGCGGCACAGAGATACCGCTCACGTTGCAACATAGTGTAAACACGACAACGATGTCAACAATACAGTCCATCATAACGCAACGTGCGTCAAAGTTCGGCCTTAAGGAGATAATCGTCGAGCCGATAGGCAATTCAGAGATAGACATACTGCTCCCGTCTACCACTCCCGCAGAAATCAACTCCACAATATCAGTCATAGAGAGCCAAGGGAGGTTCGATGGCATAGTCGCAGGAAAAGAGGCGATAAACGGGCAGGACATACTCAATGGCAGCATAGGTATAATCCCATCTACAGAATCAAATGGGACCGTTCAATGGGGAGTAACATTCTACATAACGCAGCAATCAGCCACAGCGTTCGCGAAGACGGTCTACGGTCAGGCGAACCAGCCTTTATACATGTTTTTGGACAGGCCGCAGAACTCGATAGTGCTTATCAATGGATCGTCTGTCGGAAACCTGACATCCGGCATATCACAGCAGCAGGCGCTGAGCGCAATGGATTCCGCGCTGTACTTCGCAAATGACACTATACCTGTCGTGGTGTCAAGCAATTCTGTGAACTCGACACTACAGAGCCTCACAAACTACATCAAATCCGGAAGATACAATAGGGTAATAACCGATATCCCGGGATCATCGCAGATGCTGAAGCTGATGTCTTCCGATAACGTCTCCATACAGGAAGAGAGCAGGGCTAACATGACTCCGCAGTACCTCCAGATATCAGTCAACCAGACAATAATAGAATCATGGCCTGCAGTCGGTCTGCTCTCATCGCCGCTGCTCAATCCAGGCATCACTAACGGTACGATAAGTGAGAGCTATCAGATATCAGGCGTTGCTCCAAGCACGCTCTCTCCTACTGCTAGAATCGCCTACGCTAATAACCAGTCAAAAGATATCGCAAGCATACTGAGCGGCGGCGCGTTGCCTGTCGGTGTAGTGGTTAACACCCCAACGACTCTTTCATCTACTCTAGGCAAATCCGCATTCCAGGTAAGCCTACTGGCCCTCATATTGGCTATGATATTCGTATCGATAATGATAGTAGTGAGATATAGGCGCATATTCCTTATCGGACCCATACTCCTCACAACACTCATGGAGCTTTTCATAATAGTATCAATAATAGGGCTTGTAGGAACGATAGACCTTGCAGCACTCGCCGGTATGATAGCCGTAGTCGGCACCGGGATAGACGCACAGATAATAATCACGGACGAGATAATATCAAAAGAGAAAGGAAAGAGCTCATCAAGAGTTGTACTGGGCCATGCCTTCTATATAGTCTGGATGGACGCTATACTAATAGTGATAGCAATGCTACCGCTGTTCTTTTCGACTTCTCTTACCCAGGTGGTCGGTTTTTCAGAATCTACTATAATAGGGGCGCTCATGGGCGTGTTGATAACAAGGCCGGCCTACGGTGCGATAGTGAGCAGGCACTTTGGCGAGGAACAATAGGTAAGCAAATGATAAGATACTGCCCTACATGCGATAGATCAACCGAAGATGCAAGGTTCATCGGCGAATTCTGCGAGTTCTGCATGATAAAACTGATCTCAAAGGAAGTGCCCGAGTCAATCGCGCTCAGCGAATGCAAGGTATGTGGAAAGATAAAGGGGATAAATGAGTTCTTGGCCAGTGAACAAAAGGCCATGTCGGAAATACTGCAGCGAGAGATAAAAAATAAAGAGATAAGGGTAAGTTCGGTACACCCGTCGGGAAGTCACGCGGCAATAGCACGGTTCAATTATATGGCAGGAAAGGATGAACTGGTGTTCGAGAAGAAGATAATGATAAAGAGGCACATGGTGACGTGCACAAAGTGTTCCAGGCAAAACTCCGGCTATTATCAGGCGATAGTCCAGATAAGGGGTGAGCGATCCGCAGTATCGAGAATGTCCGACAAGATAACCCGGTTTATCGAAAAAAGGGACAGTTTCATAGCAAAAAGGCTCGATCTGCGGAACGGGATAGATCTATATGTCGAGGACAGGAAGAAGATGTCTTCGTTCTTTGACCTATACAAAGAGCACCGGCCTAAAAAATCATATACGCTTGCAGGGATGAAGAACGGAAAGAAACTATACAGGGTCACATTCAGCCTGAATCTGGATGTTGTTAAGTCTGAAGATTAGGCCGGGCCGCCTGCCCTGGCGGATATTTCTAGGTTTAGCTTTGCGACGAGCTCGCTGATTCCCATCTTCTCTTGCCTGCCTGTTCTGTCCCTGATTGTCACGCTCTGTGTCTCTTCCTCTCTTTTTCCGATGATGACAGAGTACGGAACTTTCTCCATCTGTGCCTCTCTTATCTTATAATCAAGGGTCCTATCAGAGACATCAAGCACGGCCCTTATATGGGCTTCCTTCAATGACCTATGCACGCTCCTTGCGTATTCGGCATAGTTCTCTGATATGGATATTACCCTTATCTGTTCAGGAGATAGCCACAAAGGAAAGCGACCCTGTGTCATCTCTACAAAGACTCCTATGAAACGTTCAAGGCTCCCCAGGACAGCTCTGTGTATCATCGCAGGGGTGTGTTCTTCTCCATCCTCGCCGGTGTAAGTTATGCCGAACCTACGGGGCAGCTGATAATCGAGTTGCATGGTTGCGCACTGCCATCCCTTTCCGGCAGCGTCTATCACATAGAAATCAATCTTCGGTCCGTAGAAGCTAGCATCTCCTTCCATAACCTCATACTCCATCCCGTTCTTCTCCAAGGCATTTGCCAGCCGTTTAGTGGCGTCTGCCCATAATTCATCATCTCCAATATAATTCTGCGAATTCTTGGTGGAGAGTTTAGGCGAGTACTTAAACCCAAGCACCGAGTAAACCTCTTTTATGAACCTTATTACTGTCTCAAGTTCGGCATCTAACTGCTCATCAGCGGCAAATATGTGCCCATCATCCTGGCTGAATTCCTGCACTCTCGTCAGTCCCCCAAGGACCCCGCTCAGCTCCTTTCTGTAGAGCCTATCAAATATCACAGTCCTGAAAGGCAGCTCTCTGTAGCTCCATTTCTTTGTCTTGTATATCATTATCGTAGATGGGCAGTTCATCGGTTTAAGCCCCATTCCGGATCCCTCGTCGTCTACGATGAACATGTTTTCCTTATAGTGCCCATAATGGCCGCTTACATCCCAGAGCGCAAGGTTCGCCATAGAAGGCGTACTTATCTCGGCGTAGTCGTACGCTTCGTATTTCTCTCTAAGGAACTTTACCAGCTCTCTGTATATCGTATAACCTTTACTATGCCAATAGACCATACCTGGAGATATTTCCTGCGCGCTGTATAGGTTGAGCTTCTCGCCTATGCTCCTATGGTCCGTTTCTGGCAGTCCCGACCAATCGCTCTTGCGCACTATCGACCTGTCCATTGTTTTTCGGTCAAGTCTCTTCGGCTCCTTAGATATGTTTTCTGATACGGATTTGCCGTAAGACCTTGATTGTTCTGCGAGAGGGTGCCCCTTTATCTCAAGTTTAAGCTTTTTGTTCCAGCCGAAAGGCGCGTAGTGCATCTTAATCAAGGACTCGTATTCCCTCATAGATTTTATTATCTTGAGAGAGAGCTCCGGGCTTTCGAGATCTGTGCTCAAGTGTGCAAACGGGTATATCAGTATGCTTTCTGACTTCTGTTTGGTCGCAAACGCAACCGCATCCTTCATGGCTTCAGCCGCAATTTCAGTAGTGTCACCCCTCTCTACAGATACCAGTAGCATTACCACGTCTTTAAATCTGCCGGATTTATCGACGTCCTCTTCATATATTCTTGATTCGGGCTTAATAGATTCATACTCTACTGACTCCAAATCAAGCTGTAATACCTTCATCAAACCGCCTAATCTATTAGACTAAAGAAGTCGTGCCTCTTCTCCATGACCTCCCCCCTTTCGGACAATATGAACATGATGGATCTGACACCGTCCAAATCCAAGCCGGTCATCTTTGCGAGCTCGTCTGTGCTCGTGTCTTTCTTGCGCAGCGCGCTTATTATCGCGGGGGAATGCTTATTCATAAAGGACCTATACACTATGTAATACTTCTTGTTGAATGCCCGGGTGCCAATCACAAGCCCGCTTCTTATCTCGCCTTCCAGCCTCAAGGACGCACTCTCAGCTTCAGACACTCCGGGTATGACAAGATACCCATTTCTTCTGAGTTCTTCTGTTATGTCCTCGTTTATCTGGGTTGCCGCCTTCTGGTCAATCTTTTCTGCCTTAACCTCTGGTATTGCCATTTCCCTTTCCTCTTTCGGGGTAGCTGCGCCCCTTTTCGAAAACTTCTCGAACGCTGCCCAATCCTTTACCAGAAATCTTTTGTATATGTCGTCGTTTATGTTGTATATCGTGTCTTCTCTGCTCTTCAGCGGTACAACATACCTCTTACTTATCAGGCTGTTGAGCACTGCCTTCTCGCCTTTTTCAAGCATTTGCGCCACAACCTCCTCAGTACGGTTCTTGTATCTGAGCGAGTCAAGCTTCTTCAGGACAACCAATTCCTCTTCAGATATTGTCCTTTTCTGTTCGACTTTCTGGCCTTTCTGTGCGGTTATTTTCTCCAGAAGGAAATCTGACGCGGCAAGGATATAGTAATCCCCATTTTTTATGAAATCAAGAAGGTCTCCATCCTTTATCTTCAGGTTGTATACTACGTCTCTCGGGAGGTACACCAGTAGCTTATCTTTATATTTGTAAACCTTAGAAGGGATATAATCACCGCAATCTTATAAAACAATCAATATATTAATAATAGAAAGGAAAAGCTAAAAGGTTTCGTAATAGGGGTGTTTGTAGATGGTAAAAACGGAGTATCAGGCAATAAAAGAGCGAATAGCTGATGAGGTCGTTGCAGCCTCAAACAGATCCGGATACAATGTGACTAAGGAGGAAGCGGCAGCCTCTATATCATTTGCAGAAAAGTATTCCGATATATCATCAACCATAGCAATGAAGCTCGCAAAAGCGCATTCAAAGGCTCCATCGGATATAGGGAACGAGATAATCAGAAACACAAAAGCGATAAGCTCTGTCGAGCGCGTATCATTCGAGAATGGCTTCATAAACTTCCATCTGGAAAGGAACATCTTCTTCTCAGGTGTGCTCGATGAGGTAACAAAGAGGGGATGGGCGGATGAAAAAGGCGCAAAAAGGGCCAAGGTAATAGCTGAATATCCAAGTATCAACCCTGCCCATCCGCTGCATATAGGCCATGTAAGGAGCGCCCTGCTCGGCGATTCGATATCGAATATATTAGAGACAACGGGATACGAGGTAGAACGCGAAGATTACATAGACGACTTAGGCCTGCAGGCAGCAGAGGCGCTTTGGGGAGTCATGAATATGGAAAGGATAGGGATTACATTCAACCCCTCCAAAAAGTATGACCACATGTTAGGAGAAATATATGTCACGGTAAACCAGAAGATAAAGGCCGACCAATCGGTAATGGACGAGGTAAAAAAGACGTCTGAGTTGATGGAGCAGAGCGGCACATACGAGTCTAAACTGTTGCAAGATATGGTTGAAAGTTTCCTGAAGGCCGAGTATGATACATTATTCAAGATGGGCATATTCCATAATGTGATGGTATGGGAGAGTGCAATACTGGCCAACAAGCTGCTTGAGAAGGCGATTGAGAATTTAGACAAGGAACACATAACAGAAAGGCCCAAGGAGGGAAAATACGCAGGCTGCATAATAATAGATATAAAGAAGCTTAAGGGAGCACCAGAGTCTATGACAGGGCTTCAAGAGACAACAAAGGTATTGGTAAGGAGCAACGGCACCCCTGGCTACTTCTCAAAAGATCTGGCCTTCCATATGTGGAAATTCGGACTGATAAGAACGCAAATGAGGTTCAAAAAGTTCATAGAGCAGCCGAACGGTTCTCCAGTTTATTCAACAGCAAAGGACGGCGAACCAATGGAATTTGGTGGCGCAGAGACTGCGATAAACCCGATAGATTCAAGACAGAGCTATGAGCAGGATCTGGTGGGGCTGATAATAGGGAATATGGCAAAGAAGGCAAGGTTTGTCCACATCCCATACGGCACAGTGGATCTGGAGGGGGGAGTGCTTTCCGGAAGGAAGGGAAGCTGGATTGGATTTACTGCCGATGACTTAATCAGTGAAGCTGTGGCTAAAGCCAGGGAACTGGTCTCGCCAAGGGACGAGATAAGCGAAAAAGAGCGAGAGAGGATCGCCGACGCGGTTGCGATGGCTGCGATAAGGTTTGAATTCCTCAAGATCTCGTATGAGAAGAAGATTGTCTTCTCATGGGAAAGGGCGCTCAACTTCGAAGGAAATTCAGGGCCCTACTGCCAATATATGTATACAAGGGCGAACAGAATAGTCGCTTCTGTCAAAGAGGCGCCCATCATCGCCGAGAACTATAAAATAAGCGATACGGAGTTTGACTTAATAAAGAAAATAGCGGCATATTGGGAACAGGTATCGAAGGCATCAGAAGAGATGAAACCGCACATACTCGCAGCATACTTGAACGAGCTATGCGCGCTGTTTGGGAAGTTCTACGAAGCCAAGCAGGTCTCGAAGGCTGATACTGCCGAAGAAAGGAGGGCAAGGCTGGGCATTGTAATAGCATTCAGGGAGGTAGCCGGGCTGATCATGGATCTTCTTGGGATTAAGAGACTAGAAGCGATGTAATGGGAATCAGCCCAAAGGATACCTCTAATGGCGAGCTGGTCTAGCTAGCCTTTCGCTTTCCGCAGCCTCGGTTTCTTTCTTCTAATCGCTTTTCTCCTGCTCGATTTCTTTCTTCTGATCGCTTTCCGCCGCCTCGGTTTCTTTCTTCTAATCGCTTTTCTCCTGCTCGGTTTCTTTCTTCTGATGAATAAGTAGTACGAAAGTATCAATACTACTGCGACCACAGCTACGAATATGATTACATACTCTATAGGCAGACCTTTGGGCTTTGCGGATTCTACCATTATCCCTTTCAGCACACCTGTCTGTATTACTGCTCCCCCCCCCTGTGCGGTGAGGTTAGATGCTTCCAGTGCCTGCACTGTTCCCTGCCATGTGAGGCCAGGTTTGTCGCTTGACGGCATCAGCACAGTAAGGTTTATCGGGAACTGTTGGTGTGGCAATATAGTCCCGTTTACCGGGTTTGCGGTTATCGTCGGAGTAGTCTCGTTCTTTATGCTTGAGGTTATCGCAGCCTTTATGTAGAAGTTTATGGGAGTGCCGCCTCCGTTCACAATCGTGTATTGGAGCGACTGAGACGAACCCAGGCTCACATTGAAGTTTATCGGACCTGCCACTTCACCTATTTGCGCGTTTGATAGCGCAAGAAGGATTGTCGGGATTAAGATTAATAGAACTGCGAAGGAAGCGAGAATGTATCTTTTGTTGTTCTTTGTCTGCCCCATCTTATCATTGGTTTTATTGAGAAACATTAAAAATTAAAAAGAAAAAACTGCACGGAGCTTTAGCAGCTCGCGTACAGAGTTATTGTCTGCGTGTATGTGCCTGATGGCGTCCCTCCAGGAACTTCCATTCCGAAGTATATCGTGTTGGACGAGCCGAAAGGTACTAATATTGCAGTATTGGCGGGTGACGTTGTAAGTGCTGTGCCTGTGTACG
Organism: Microcaldota archaeon; assembly: GCA_021816885.1. Classification (GTDB taxonomy): domain Archaea; phylum Micrarchaeota; class Micrarchaeia; order Micrarchaeales; family Micrarchaeaceae; genus JAJYXL01. The sequence continues at coordinate 6,973 of JAKAWS010000008.1, read as the reverse complement.
TTACCTGGGAGGTCGGGTTCCATATTGTGTTGGTCACGCCGAACTGCGATGTGGCAATCCAGTTACCTCCGCTGACGAATAGGTATGAGTTCACGTTGCCGTTGGTATCAGATCCTGTCACAAGCACGTTGTCTGCATAGTTCGAACCAGGAGGTACAGAACCGAACGTTATTGTATTCGGTGCTGCTGACAGATAACACGTGGATGGGACCACCACGTTCGCGTTTACGATCTCGTTCGATGAGCTTGCATACGCGACATTCGGATGCAAGAAAAGCACCGCGAAGAACGCCATGGTTAAGACTATTATACTGGCAATCTGCCATCTGTTAATATTACTATTCTTCATTCTATCACTACTATATAGATTTGTTAAAGTTTTAGCACTAGTAGTTCGACCCTCTGGTTTATATACCTTCTCTGGCTCGTGGGGAGGCTTCCATCTCCCAAAAATTCTTGAGAATGTGCTTGTTATAACGTTCACATTCGAACCGGGTCTTTTGATCCCTTTTGAACTTCTGCCAGAGCCATCCGCGTACTCTTCCGCTATCCTGCTTATACTTCTCGAGAAAGCTATGTTGTGGTAGAGAAGCACTGCAGGGATATGCTCCCCTACGCTAGCTATAATGCGTTCGTCTTCCGCTATGACTCCATATATCCTGCCTTTGTACTCTGCATGTATTGTCCTCTCGCTTATCTCATACATCTTCGACCTCCTTTTGTTGATTATTAAGGAGTGCCGCTTGGCTAATTGATCAAGGCGCGCAGCTATCCTGAACGCACTAGTGCAGCTTGGCATATCAGGAGTGGTGATTATCAAAGCCTCGTCTATGAGCTCTCTTGCAATCTCTTTGGATGCCGGACCAGGAGGGGTGTCAAGTACCACAAAATCGTACGCCGATTTCACTATCTCTTTTCTGAGCTTGCGTGCGCCTACGTCCGTAAGATTATACTGCGGAGAGTCTATCGATCCCAGGAGCACATGCAATCCTGATGGTGCATGTACAGTCAAGAACTCGTTTATCCCTTTCGAGCCAGTCATGAACTTCTCTAATCCGTCTTCGGACTCGTGCATCCCTAAATGTATGCCTACGGAGGGGTTGAATGTGTCCAAGTCTACTATTAAGGTTTCGTATCCCTTAAGCCTTAGCATTACCGCAAGATTTACTGCTATAGTGGTCTTCCCTACCCCGCCCTTCTGCGACATCACTCCGATTATCTGGTGTCTCATCTATAGCTACCCTTCTTTATCCTCTCGTTTATTCTTGCGAGCTCTCCCCCATGCCTCTTCGCCGTCATCCACCCTGTGCCTTTACGTGCACTTATCAGTATAACTGCAATAATCAATAATGTTACTATCGCACCTATTATCTGATCCGTATTGGCAGGCAGATATTTTGATATCCCTGCCCCTTGTGTTGACACCGGCGCAGTAGTCTGTATGGGGGGAAGTGGGGTCACGAATGCCGATATGCTCTCCTGCTGTACAGAACCGTTGGTGCTCGCCTGGAGTGTATTAATTAATGTACCATTATAGTTGCCTACGGCCTCAAGGAACTCGACATATATGAGGCTGTCCGGGGTCACTGTGAACACCTGCGACTGGTTCGAAACCGTGGCGTTTATTGGAGGAGAGAGCTGTACGTATAATTGCTGCGCCGATGTTCCGGTATAGAGAATCGTGGCCTTTATCTTTATTGTAGAATTAGGATGCGCGGAAGGGACTGATGCGCTTATGATCTTCAAAATGCTTCTTTGCGGCGTTGAAGGCTGAAAAACGGTGTTGTCCAGCGATGGTATAGATGATATGCTCTGCGGCCTTCTGATCGTGAAATAAGCATAGACGCTTCCGCCGCTCCCTACATAAGGCACATTCCATGTTATGTTAAACCGGCCATCGCTTCCGTTTATTGTGCTCGGAAGACCGTATGCGCTTATATCCGATATGTTGGATGCGATGCCTACCGGAAGACTGGTCTTTACGTATATGTTATTTATCGGGGTCGCGTTCGGGGCTGTTATCTGTATCGTACCGAGTGCATTTCCAGTTCCGTTTAGGAGGTTTATCTGTGTTGAGATTATCGGCTGGGAACGCGATTCGTTCTGCGACCTGTACATAATGAATTCCTTCTGTGTATTAGTCAGTCCGCCAGATGTAGCTGTTATATTGATTGGTATCACATAACTACCAGTTACGTTATTCCGGTTCAGCGCAAGCTGCACATATACGCTTTCGTTAGGCAGCAGGGATATGCTGGTCGCCGAGAGCGAAAGGAAGCTGTATTTCGGGACCGTAATGTTCACTTGCTCCGTCGAGTTGCCGCCGTTCTTTATCTTGATATATGAGATGGAGGTCGCGATGGCACCAGATATTAGCACCGGGGTGGATTCTATGGTGAGCAATGGCTTAGATGTAGATATATTCGGGGGAGGAAGAGATGTCGGAGCACCGGAGTTCTGCCTGTGCTGTAATACGGTATACGATACGCTGTAGTTTTTTGTCCTCTTGCCCATCCCTATAGATTCGTACGAGAGGTATAAGATGAGACTGTACGTTCCAGGCAGCGATGTTATGTTGTTCTGCTCTGAAGAGATGTTCTCTGTGGCATTCTGCCCTGCCATCGGATTTATCGGTATGTTTGCCGAGTATGTCGCCGGGCCTGTGACCTTCCAGTGCGCTATTATATTGCTGGCGGAATAGCCGCCTGCATTCAGTACGCTCATATAGAAATATGCCGGGGATCCTACATATACGCCAGGAACCGACAGGTTCACTATGCTCAAGTTTGCTGCCCCAACCAGCTCAAACGTCTTTGTGGACAAGTTTGTCTGGTTTGTTTGCGGATCCTTGAGCGTCAACTGCGCAGTCTCTCTTCCCGGATACAGCAGAAGAGAGTTGAACTCCAGCTGGTATTCCGATATGGAGTTTGAGCTCTTTGCCGAGATATTCAGCACAACTGAATTGGCTGGATAGGAAGGATTATAGAAACGGGCGGTTCCGGTTACTGTGGCGTTGCATGCAGCTGTGCTCACAACGGTGTAGTTCACTATTATGTTGCCTACTTGCGGATACAAGGATTGAGGTGTGAGCCTTACGCTGAACGGGCACACTACGACGACGTTTGCCGTAACAGTATTGGTCTGTTGAGCTATCGAGATCTGGGCCATGCTAGAGAGGATTGTTAAAGCAATCAGGAATATCGCAAACCTCAATGTGCCGTCTTTCTCCATAATAATCGATCGTTCGTTTTGTAACAGGTCAATTTGAATTATAGCCATGTAAATAATCTTTCCAAGCTGATAATATTACAATGAAAAGGCACAAAAGATTAACGGATAACCAGATGGATGGCTGTTGTCCCAAGCAGAACGAATCAACAAACTATTTAATGATATGCGGATAAAGATACCCAGGGCCTGTAGCTCAGCTTGGATAGAGCGATACCCTCCTAAGGTAGAGGTCGCGGGTTCAAAATAACAAGGTTATGAAAATCCCGCCAGGCCCGTAGTGATGATAGATATGGAAGAGAAGAAAATAAAACAGTCGAAGATTGTAATAAAGAAGGCAACACCTGCGTTCATAGTGAAATCGGCGACAAGGCGGGGCGGGCTGGACTACCTTCATATAACATTGATAGTACTTGTAGTGGTGCTGGTCGGTCTGGCATTATCTCTCTCAAGGTTCAGTGCTGTCAAGCTGGTTAACTGCGAATACGGGGTGGTAAACGGCACATGCGCATCCCAATCGTACAACTCAAGCGCAGCGCTAATGTCCGCAAAGAAGATAATCGCAGGGTATCTGTCAAGCAATACATCTCTCTCGCTGATACCTTACTATACTATACCTAGCGAATACAACGCGATATACACGCCGGTCTCGCAGAAGTGGTTTGTATATACCCCATACATTGACCCATACACGAACCAGACTGTGGGTATGTTCCTCGTGCTAAACAAGAACCTCAGCCTAAACGAGTCTTTGTCACAGACGATACCGCCTTCGTATACGAGCAACGATTATGTGATTGCGAACGGCACAGTCAAACTTGCGGGCCATGTGGCTTCAACCACATCGAAACCCATACCAATCAATCTAGTGGTAGATCCGTACTCGAAGGATTCTGTGAGAGCCATAGAAGCGATGATAAACGCATCCAAGACATTCGGCAATGAGATAACACCTAAGTATGACTTCATATTCACTGCCACAGCGCAGAGCAAGTATCAATCATTCGGCATTGTGGAAACGCAGGCGCTTGCATCATACATATTCTGCGCGTCCAACCAGACCGAATTCCCAAGTTTCATGAATTACACCTCAGTTGCGTTTACCGGGAATCCTGTGCCGGTCTCCAGTCTAGACACGATAACAAATCAATCAGGGATAAATTACACATACATGAGGGAATGCGTGCTTAATTCTGCAAAGCCTCTATATTATCAGTCGCTTTTTGCCCAGTTCTACAACATAACCACGACTCCGGAGTTCATAGTGAACGGCGAATACGAGACAATATCGACAAGACTTAATGCCTCTATAGGATATGCGCTGGGCCAAGTGTAGAAAAACGAAAAGCGGACGTATCTCTCAAAGTTTAAATACCTGTACCCCCTTCTCTTTATCATTCGGGGGTAAATTTGGAGAGGCAGAGGAGGCGCGCGGAACTGAGGCAGATACGTTCGACGGCCAAGACAGAGATGACCATAAATGCGGTCAATATGCTATCCATAAAGCCAGTTCTTCTCTTCTCCGCATACGCGATGGCAAAGCTAAAGACAAAATCCAACTCAATTCCTGCCAAGGGGCTCTCCAGGAGCGTAACAAAGCTAAAAAGGCTCTCATCACAGATGCAGTCAGGAGATATCGAGATCTACGGGGTGATTGGCCACACCATAACAAATTGCGTAAAGAGCTACGTTGATCTCTTCTATGAGGCCGGGAAAGAGGAACTCAAGGGCTATATGTCTGGATGCGTGGACGAATTCGTAAGCAACCCGAACAACAGCATGGACAACATGTTCATATTCCCGGCACTAATGGCCGACCTAGAGAAACCTAGAGAAGAGACATACGAGACAATCCTATCTGAGGTGAGGAGGAAGCCCACAAGTTTCATAGCAAGGCATGCGAGGAACGCAGTAGAACTGAGCAAATATATGGAATCAAGAGGAATAGGTTCGCAGCAATACAGGGCAACAGAGCCCGCGATAATAGAGCTGATGGACAAGATAATAGAGCTTCTGCATGAAATAGACATGGACGCAGATTACACTAAGATAGCAACAGGGAATGGAGACATAATAAGGCATATAGAGAGTATGCCCAACAAGAATATGATCGGGTTCTTAAACAGCGCGGTGCTGCCGATAGATACTAACCCATCAAGAATAAGGAGGAAATGAAGAAACTGAGCTCCTGTCGTCTAGCTCGGTCAAGGACGCGGCCCTCTCAAGGCCGAAACTCGGGTCCAAATCCCGACAGGAGCACTTTTTTGTGGAGTTATATATGGGATGGATATTTTGCTCCAAACGAATGCATAAAATACTGGTGTTCTGGTTGAAGAAAAAGACAAAAGGAGTATACAACAGACTAGGGAACAGACAAGATCGAATATCATTAATGTATGAAAATTATGCATAAACTAAACATATTTAAATCAGGTTGTGCCTATAACTTATATCGATGTGATAAAATGAATGTTACCTTAAGGGGCAGGGTGCAGCAAATTCTAGATATGATGATCGAAGAGGGCTATGCCAATACCAAATCAGAGGCAATAAGATTAGCCATACTTGATTTTGGCGAAAAACGAGTAAACGAAGGGCTTTTGGTAAAGGGGAAGCTTGATCTGATTGATAACGAGATAAGGGGAGGTCGAAGGCGAGTGCTGAACACAAGGCAGGCCCTAGGCATATATGCTAAGCATGTCAAGTGATAGACATGCATTATGCAGAGTTTGATCAGGACTGGCCAAGATATTTCCAGCTTTTGGACAGAAATATCAAAGAGAGAATCTCTAAGAAAATTGCAAAAATCCTTGTTTATCCGACCAAAAGACATCTGAAGAAAAGTCCGTTCTTTGTGGATGAAATAGGGCAGTATAGGATCATTTACAGAATATTTGAAGAAAATAAGAAAGTGCGATTCTATTTTGTTGGCACACACAAGGAATATGAGAAATGGTATAAGGGTGGTTTCTGACCAATTTTTTAAAACATGGTGATGGTGGCCCCTATCCAAATCCCGATAGGAGCAAATAGTAAATTTTTTAAGACCCTAGACGAAGTTGCAAATAGGTATTTATATGTATATGCATATATATAAGATATGGCGAAAGTAATAGCGGTCTCGGGTGAGGTCTATTTGCTTTTAAAGAGAGCGAAGAGGCCAGACGAGAGCTTTTCTAAAGTGATAAAAAGAAGCCTTGAAGGCACATCCAAGCTTTCCGATATTGTCGGAAGCAAGACGATTAGTACAGAGGACTGGAAGAAAGTAAAGGCGAAGATAAAGAAGACGGAGGCCGTAACCATATCCAAATTAGCCGGATGATTTCTTGATACTTTTCGATACGGACTTTTTGATAGATTTGGTCAACGGGCAAACCGGATCAGCGAATATCGCAACTGAACTAGATGAAATCGGGGAACAGCCCGCACTTTCCGTCATATCTATTCACGAATATTTGCTTGGTGTATACCTTACATATAACGGAAAGGATAATCTTAAAGATAAGCTTGAATCTGCGAACAGGGACTTAAGTAAATTTAAAGCAATTCCATTTACCGAGGATATAGCAAATGTTAGTTCTAAAATTCAGGCAGAAGTCACTAAAGAGGGAAAACCTATTGGAATAAATGACATTTATATTGGTGCCACAGCATTATATTATAACATAAAACTAGTGAGCAGAAATAAGAAGCATTTCGTACAAATTTCCGGTTTGGATCTAAAGACGTATTAAATATTAAACAT
>JAKAWS010000007.1 GCA_021816885.1 Microcaldota archaeon | reverse complement strand
CGATAATGACTTTTGAGAAACTCTTCTCCCCTTTTCTTTGGACCAGCATGCGATATGCAGTATCCGACAGCATTACTTGTTTTGGCATATTATCACTATGTATATGTATATATATAAATATTTGCTTGGCCAACTCCCGACCACTAATTGATTTTTCCGACCGAATACCCAAAATGAAAGGTCAAACAACATTTGGTTTTAATGTTGTCAAAGCAAACATCGTGGGCTTTCTATGTATTACACTCCCCAAAATCCCTTCTTCTGATGCGAACCTGAGTCAAGCTCCTTAAACCTTCTGATAAGCTCTTCCTGCTCCTTGGTCAACTTCGACGGCATATCAACATCCAGTTCTATGATTATGTCGCCGGCGCCCGACCTGTTGAAATGCGGCATGCCGCGCCCTCCGAGCCTTATCTCTGTGCCGGGGTTCGTGCCTGGCTCTATCCGTATCTTTTCTTTGCCATCGAACGTCTCAATCTCCGCATCGTCTCCGAGTATTACCGTATAGAAAGGTACATTGATCTTGTATCTAAGGTCGTCTCCTTCCAGCATGAAGTCTGTGTCGTTCTTTATCTTTATGTGTATCTCTATGTCCCCATTCCCATCAGAACCATAGTCTCCCATCCCTCTAACAATGAGCTTCATTCCGTCCTTTACTCCTTTCGGAATTTTTATGTCTATAGAGTCTGTCTTTTGCGACCGGCCCGTGCCTCTGCACATGCTGCATACTTTCTCTGGAAAACTGCCGCTTCCGCCGCACTTATCGCATGTTGATACTGTTTGTATTATTCCGAAAGGCGTGCGGCGCGTTGCCCTTGTCTGTCCCTCCCCGCTGCACTTCTCGCATCTTTTCATCTTGCTTCCAGGCTCGACTCCATTTCCGCTACACCTTCCGCATCTGACGGTGTGCTTTATATTTATCCTCTTTGTCGAGCCCGAATAAGCCTCCCTTATAGGCACCTCGAGTCCGTAGGCTATGCTGTTCCCATAGTCTCCACGGCGTCCGCCACCGCCGAAAAGGTTCTCGAATATACTTCCGCCAAAGCCAGACATGTCGTTCATGTCGAAGCCCATGTTCCTGAATATGCTTTCGAAGTCAAATCCACGGAATATGTCTTCCTGCGTAAACCTCTGGTTGAACTGCTCTGGACCGTATGTATCGTACTGTTTGCGTTTTGAAGGATCGCTCAGTACAGCATAAGCCTCGTTTATCTCTTTGAACCTTTGTTCCGCGTCGCTACTCTTGTTCCTGTCAGGATGATACTCAAGAGCGAGCTTCCTATATGCTTTCTTTATCTCGTCTTGAGTGACCCCTTTCTTCACTCCTAGTGTCTCGTAGTAATCCTTTGCCATGTTCTCTTACTTCTTATTTGCCGTTTACCTTGAAGTCCGCATCTGCCGTGTTGTCGTCGCTGGTGCTGTTTCCTGCCGGTCCTCCAGAGGATGCCTGCTCTGCATCTCCGGCTCCGTACATCTTTGAGCCTAATTTGGTAAGAAGCTCTTTGAGTTCCTCTCCCTTTGTCCTTACCGCTTCGAGCTCGTCCTTCTTTATGGCTTCCTCCAGCTCTTCCTTCTTCTTTGTTATCTCTTTCTTGTCTTCTTCCTTTATTTTGTCCTTGAACTCCTCTATGGTTCGCTCCGCAGAATAAACCATGGACTCTGCGTTGTTCCTTATTTCTATCTTCTCCCTTGTCTTTCTGTCTTCCTCCTCGAACTTCTTCGCCTCATTTATCTTGCGCTCTATATCTTCATTACTCATCTTATGCGGCGCCACGATGTCCATGCTCTGACTTTTTCCTGTCTTTTTGTCCTTTGCTGTCACGTGAAGTATGCCGTTTGCGTCTATGTCGAACGATACCTCTATCTGCGGCATCCCCCTCTTCTCTGGAGGTATACCTGTCAGCGAAAACCTTCCCAGATCTATGTTGTCCTTGGCGAGCGGGCGCTCTCCCTGCGATATGTGTATTTCGACGCTGGATTGAAGGTCTGCGGCAGTTGTGAATACCTGTGACTTCTTGACAGGAATAGTCGTATTCTTCTCTATTATTGGGGTTGCGACCCCGCCAAGCGTCTCTATGCCAAGCGTCAGTGGAGTCACGTCAAGGAGCAGTATGTCCTTAACTTCGCCGCTTATTATCCCTCCTTGAATGGCGGCGCCGAGCGCTACTGCTTCCATAGGATCTACACCACGCTCTATCTTCTTGCCTAGAAGTTGCTCGACGTATCTCTGCATGGCCGGCATCCTTGTCGGGCCTCCGATCATTATTATCTTGTCTATATTCTCCGGCTCCATCTTCGCGTCTGCAAGTGCCTGTTTTATTGGAGATGCAGATTTCTCTATTATTGGCATTATGAGGCTTTCCAGCTTGGCCCTTGTAAGAGTATGTGTAAAATGCACTGGCCCTCCATTGTTTTGTGCAAGGAACGGAAGGTTTATCTCGGTAGTCATTACTGTGGATAACTCTATTTTGGCCTTCTCTGCCGCTTCCTTGATTCTCTGCACAGCCTGCTTGTCCTTCTTTATATCTATTCCTGATTCCTTTCTCAGCTCCTCTATCAGATAGTCCGTTATGTCCTTGTCCATGTCTGTCCCTCCGAGTTGGGTATCACCGTTTGTCGCTTTTACCTCGAAGACCCCTCCTCCAAATTCCATGATTGTCACATCGAGGGTCCCTCCTCCGAAGTCGTATACAAGTATCTTCATCTCTTTCTCGGATTTGTCAAGCCCGTATGCGAGACACGCTGCAGTAGGCTCGTTTACTAGTCGTACCACCTCAAGTCCAGCTATCTCTCCGGCATCTTTCGTCGCTTGCCTCTGATTGTCATTAAAGTATGCCGGCACGGTTATCACTGCCTTCTTCACCTCTTCTCCCAGAAACATTTCTGCATCCTTCTTTATTTTTTGGAGCAATAGCGCCGATAGTTCCTGAGGGGCATACGATTTCCCGAATATCTCGTATTTATTGTCTGTGCCCATTGATCTCTTGAATGCAGAAACCGTACCGTTTGGGTTGGCAACCGCCTGCCTCTTTGCCGGCTCTCCGACGAGCCTTTGTCCATCTTTCGTGAACGCGACATAACTTGGAAACGCCTTTCCGTATAGAGATGCGCCCTCACTGCTCGGCACTATCGCCGGCCGGCCGTTCTCCAGCACTGCCGCTGCTGAATTTGATGTTCCGAGATCTATTCCTATTATTTTCATATTTACACCTATTAATCGTTATTCTCTTTTGGTTCTCCTGATGATATTATCACTGATGCTGGCCTTACCAGTACACCCTCAAACATATACCCCTTCTTTACCACTTCTATTATCTTTCCACTCTCCGACTCGTCAGACTTTGTCATGATTGCCTCGTGCGACATCGGGTCGAATGTGCCATCTGTGCGTATCTCTGAAAGTCCGGATTTGCTGAGCGACTCTTTTAGGTTTGCATACACCATCTCAATCCCTTTGAAGACATTAGTGCCGTCTTTTGCGCGCTTTGTGACTTGAAGCGAGATTATCGCAAGTTCAAACTCGTCAAGCACAGGGATTATCTGCCTGATTAGCTCCACCTTGCCGTGAACTCTAGCTCTTGACACCTCGTTTTGAGTCCTTTTCTTATAGTTATCGAACTCCGCTGCTATCCTTAGCATCTTGTCCTTTAATTCCTCGTAATCCTTTGCTTCATTTGGGGTTGCGACAACTGCAGGAGCATTGTCTTTGTCCGTGTCCTTATTAATCATAGGGTCGTTGTTGGCTTGATTGTCTGCCTTTTCATCTTCCATTCAAACACCTCTGTTCTTGAGCGCTTTGGTCTCTGAAAGCGAGCCTTCTATGAGACGATCCAGCTCCTTCGCAGTATCGAGTATACGCATGAACTCTCTGCTCACATCATAGTTTATCTCCTCTACTACGCGGCTTATATCATTTGCCCTGAGTTTATACGTGTGCCCCTTCTTCGATATAATACCAGCATCAACAAGCCTGTTCAGATGGTAGATGAGTGTGCTCCTTGGCATCTTCTGAGATATCTTTAAGTCTGATACCGAAAGGTTACGATTTTGTCTGGCGGCATATATGAACCGCACGAGTATCTGCTCTTCGGCGCTGTCCTTTCCTTCTGAGCTCTCTATAAGCCCGAAAGTGGTGCAGAACCATTTGAGCAGCGCTTTTGGATCGTTGTAGTCCGGTTTTTCTACAGACCGTATTGTTATGCTTTCCATAATCTTATTATGTTACGAAAGGTTTAAATAATTTTCGTTTTTATGGGTTTTGGATTGTAATAAACAATCTTTTATTGTTTATTACAATATATTTTGAGTGTTGTTCCTGAAACAATTTGGAATTTTATACTTGTTTGAAGGTGGTAGAAAGCAGGGTGGCATATAGGAATGTTTTGCGCGATGCAAGCAGCCCCTACGGGCTACCTTTCACTTGTGCGATTCCTTTTTTGTCGCGATAAGGCGCTGCGACCCATGTCAGCTGACGCTGACATGTATTTTAATCTTTGCACACGTAAAGATAGTGAGGCAGATGACCAGTACTTGCTTTAATGACAACGGAAAAAAGTCGCAGATAGCCCTAGAATTCATAATAGTGTATTCATTCGTGCTGATAGTATTCATTATCGTCTTTGGGATAGCAGCGACGCAGAGAGCTGCTGGTCTAGCTAACAATCAATACTCAAATGTGCAGCTAGTCGGACAGAACATAGTATCTTATCTGGATCAAGCAGCTGCTGCAGGAAGTGGATTTAACGGAACCATGGCACTTCCGCAATATACAGGAGTGCAACCTTACTCAATTTCGATTACTTCGACAGGCATTGTCACAATTAATACCACAGTAGGCACACAGAAGATAATCGCCACAGCGTATTCTAACGCTAAGGATGTTGTAGGCCCTTCAGTAATACCAGGAAGCGTTCCGACAGCCTATTCCATACCTGCATATACTGGAGAGGTAAAGGTCACGAACTTCGATGGAAAGATATATGTTGATAGCACAGCGCCGCAGGCACTACTTTCTCCGAACCAGGCCTCTTTGATGGTCCCCTCTTCTACAGAAGTCGCGAACTTTAGCGGGGCGCTGGCCAACAATGTCATAGAGATACCGAATCCAAAACAGAATCTGGCTGGGTCCATGACGATTGCGTTCTGGATTGATCCGAGGAACATTGATGCCGGAAGGCTTAACCCGATAGCGAAGGAGTACTGGGGGGAATTCGCTCTGACCGTGGAGATTGGAGGAGGGATGAGCTACTATCAAGGACCAAACACTTCATCAAGCACGTATTGTGCTTTGACAAATTTTCTGCCGAGCAACAGCCTCCTGAATGACACATGGAAATTTGTCGCAATAACAAGAAGCGGAAATGGTATTGTTACAAATTCGATATTATCTTATCTAAACGGCTCGCTGGAAACGCAGGGAAGCTGTGCTGGATATCCATCCGCAGTTAGCAATACTCCGATAAGTATAGGAAAACAGTATACAGGATACGAATACGGAGGATACATGGCTGACGTACAAATATACAACACAACCCTGAGCAATACACTGATAAGCGAGCTGTACAGGAACGGGATAAACGCGTCGCCCGTCAATACGAACAGCCTTGTCGCCTGGCTGCCCCTCAATGGGAACACAAATGATTACAGCCCGAATAACAACAACGGCGTTCCGTACAATATGTCTTATGCGTACTCCGCCGAGGTTGACCTGCATTCGGCCCTGCAGAACGGCGCGCCAGGCTTAGACACGCCCGGCGGGATAATAATACCAGGAAGTTCATTCACAAGCTATGCAAATGCAAGCGGAAATATAACGGGATACTTAAACACGAACAGACTCACGGGAAACAACTTTACAGGCATGATATACAATGGGAACCCTGCGCTTGCCGGCAACATCGTGGGCTTTTGGCCCTTGGAATTGGGATACGGATCTACAGCATACGATCTTAGCACTCACCGCAATAACGGAGCGATAAACGGGGCGGCGTGGGGACCGATGCCCTTAAATGCGACAAACCTCCAGACAGCAAGCTTCGGAGGAAGCCAATCTGTCTTTATAAGGAATGCGCCTTTGAATAATGCAATGCCGTTTACAATAAGCGCCTGGGTGGAATTGAACAACAACCCAAGCTTCTTCAGAAACATCGTTGCATCGAACTGCTTTAGACTCGAAGCTTCATCTTACACGCAAGTAGTCTTTGGCGCTTCAGCGAGTTGCGGAACAGCAGTCAGCATAACTGCAACGACCAGCAATATGCTGGGCAACGAATCGCTCATTTCTGTGACGTACTCTGGAGGTCATGTGAAGATATACTTCAATGGAAACCTAGCCAACTCGACATTAATCAATTTAGAAGCCTACCCAATAACCGCGATGAGCATAGGAAAGGATAATCTGTCTGGAATAGGCAGTCTCGATTACATGTATGGGAACGTGTCGAATGTACAGATATACGATACGGCCCTATCCGGAAAAAGTATAATGCAGATATACAATGAAGGGATGAATGGAACACCATTATACACGCAAAGCCTTGCAGGTTGGTATCCTTTGGACGGAAATGCAAATGACTACGTAAACAGCTCTGGGAGCGGAATACCCTTCGGCGTGACTTATCCAAATAGGAAATATATCGGAAAGAACCAGAATGTCTTTACGCTCAATTTTAAGGGAGAAAATTCCGGCAGTTATGTTAATCTTGGTGGGGCACTAACGAACCTTTCTGGAGATCTGAGCGTGGCTACTTGGGTATATCCACTTAATTATTCAAACTATGACTATGCTTTCTCAAATGCGAGGGATTGCTGCGGATCCTACAACGGTTTTGAGATCGGTCTAGATGGACATCAGGGATTATTCAAAATCTGGAACACCTCTTTAGGAAGCGGAAACTATGAGTATGCAACGGGCGGCAACGCCAGTTACGACGCATGGACATTACTTGTCGGGACTTACAATGGCACTCATATCGATCTTTATATGAATGGGAAACTGGTAAGTTCCAATGCGGCGACTGTACCTGCAGGAACGCCAGCTTCATTTAACAGCTATATAGGAGCATTGGGCGTAGGCCCTACCACATATGAATTCAACGGCACTGTAGCCGATGTACAGGTCTATGACATTGCGCTTAACTCTAGCACCGTAAAGCAGCTTTACTACCAAGGGCTTCCGCCTATTGCCAGAGCATCAACGTCTTATGGTTAATTTATGAAAAATTTTGCGGTATTAAAGGGCCAGTTCTGGAGTTTCGACGTAATCTTCGCTATGATAGTATTTTCAGTAGTGATAGTGATACTTGCGTTCACTTGGAATAATGTGAGCACCCAGCTGGCGAGCTCTTATGGCAATACTGCCGAAATAATGCAAGCAGAGGCGGTAACGCTTGCTAAATCGATAATGTCGCCTGGCTATCCTGCAGACTGGATGAGCAATATCAACACAACCAATCCATCTACATGGACCAACGTGAGCATAGGTCTTGCTGCAGGTCATGGAAGCACAATCATCTCTTCAGCCAAGCTTTACACTTTTATCGCAATGGCGAACACCAACTACCAAGACACAAAAACCGCACTAGGCGTAGGATACGATTATTATATAAGAATAACAAACAGTAACCTGGATATAAGCATAGGAGAAAACCCTAACACGAATGGCGCTCGGGACGTGTATGTATATACCGAGCCGGCCAGCCTGAACGGAGAAGCAGTAGTAGTCAGTGTGGAGGTATGGAGTGCACAGAACATAGCGGTGTGAAAATGAGAAACAGAAAAGGTTTTATATTTACTATGGATGCGGTGTTCGCGCTCACGCTTGCGACCTTTGCCGTCTCTGTGCTGCTGTACGCGCATTTTGCCCCCGGCATAATTTACCAGGCTCCGATAAAGACCGCAAGGAGCACAATAGATACACTTCTGGAGCTTAAGACCGGGCAGATTGTCCCTACTTCTCCGCCGTACCTTCAGAACGGGGCGATACGCCTGCCGCCAGTCGAACCGGCAGGATATGCGGTATTCAATGGAGAGAGCAGCCACATTAATGTCTCTGACACATATAATGGAGGGCCGATGACTTTTTCGGCGTGGGTGTATCCCGAAACATCCGGCAAAAAGATGGTGATAATGTCGGCAGGGTGGCAACTCGGGGTCGGACCGTTCGGCAATCTTTCATTCTATAGCAGCGCCGGAAGCTTTCCTGCCGGGAAATTATACAGCAACACTTGGAGTATGGTGACGGTATCAATATCCGGAGACGCTAACCCGCAGGTAATTATCTATATAGACGGCGCGGTGACCGCTAACTCGAAGTTATCAGGGAATCTCCCTACAGGAAATAGCTATAAAATAGGCTATAATTCATCCGAGTCTTACTGGTTAGGATACATCTCTAATGTGCAGGCCTACAATTCGATATTATATTCTGATCAGATAGCAAGCATGTTTACCGGTGGGCAGCATGGATTGCCTGTAGCATCAAAGAATGTGCAGTTCTGGCTTCCACTGTTTGGATCAGCATCGGACCATTCTATCGGTAGGATTTCTACGACAGACTCAAACGTCATTTTCGGATATAATGGATATTCAAGCGCAGGCTTCGATTACATCAACAATAACGATAGCGCTCTGGTCTCCCTGGCGCTTCTGTATCTTTATGGACATGCTGCTTCTGCCGATGCGTTGCTGCAGAGACTCAACCTCTCAAATAATACAGCAATCTTCATAAACAACACATACGCGCCTGGACTGACTGTTGCGCATTTCAATGGGGCCGATTCTTTGATAACAGTCAAGAATACGACCCTCAGCATAAACCAGAGATTTACTGTATCTTTGTGGCTGAACAAATCTGCCTATGCAACAACATGCGAAAGCGTTATTGGAATGCCTTCAAGCGCACAGCTTCTGATTTATTCCCAGACTACTGCCGGGTGCTCAGCAGGTTCAGAGGCGAACACCATTCCGACATTCAAGTGGAAAGCGTATAATGGGGCACTATACCAATTGGGTTTTGGCAAAGGCTTGCCGGCCGGAAAGTGGGAATTCATCGCGGCAGTCATGAATGGAAACGTCCTTACTCTGTATGAGAACGGGAACCAGACCGCGCAATACACTGGATTGAACCACACTTTTGTGGATAACAAGACATTAAATATAGGCTATGGAGACAGCTATTTCAATGGTTCTATAGCTGATGTGCAAATTTACAACACATCTTTGTCAGGCAGCGGAATAGATGAATTATACTCTTCCGGGATTGCAGGCGGACCTGTCAACTATTCTTCGCTTGTCGGGTGGTGGCCGTTACTCGGATTGGGAACGGACCGTTCCGGGAATGGGAATATAGGCTTTGAGAACAACAATGTAACGTACGGCCATTCGGGATACGAACCAGCATCTCTTATAGGAGCTTATCAGATAAGCAAGGCAACTTTGCCGTTGCCGATGGATACCTTGTCTGGCAACGAAGTGATAGGTAACATAAGCGTGGTGACTTGGAGATGAAAAGGAATAGGAAAGGAATACTGCTGACTCTTGCCACATTGATATTGGTTATACTCATGTTTGCGGAGGTGTTCACATACGTATCACTTAATATATCTGGAAACAGATTGACGACCCAATTGTCGGAGTCAGAATCTGTTTCGGCGATTGGCACAAAGGCAGGTCTTGAGATAAGGGCTTTCCTGCATAATGAGATGTTAACAGACATTGACATTATCGACACCAGAGGGATTTCGGCCAATAACATAGCGAATAGAACAAGCACTGCATCCGCTGTCAAAGCATTGCTCACCGGAAAGAACAGCACAATAGTTAATATGAGCACTTACATAAACAGCATAGAGCAGCAAGCGAAAATCGAAGGAAAAAATCTCACGATAGTCAATAGGACGCTTACTGTATTTCAGGTCAGTCCATTGCTGCTGAAAGCGGCCTACACCGCTCTTGCTGTAGTTAATGTGGATGGAATAAATTCTACCTACCCTATAAACGTGAATGTGACGGTGCCTTCGGCATCGTTATTCGCACAAGTATATATCGGTAATCTACCGCCTTCAATACGGTATTATGTGCCGGTAACAATCACAAACACGCAGAATGTGCCGACATCTGCACCGTTCCAGCAAAAAGTCAACATCAATAGCTCTCTGTATAAGGCGTACGAGGCAGGGAACCTGAACAACATAGAGTTCTTCTACCAGAACTATACCACAGTACCAAGCTGGCTCGAGAGCGGAAACTCCAACACATCCACCAATACCATATACTGGCTGAAACTGGCGCAGGAGATACCTGCGCAGAGCTCGATCACGATTTATATGGGTTTCGCAAATATGACAACCAACTTGTTCAACAACCTTTCAACTGGAGAGGCTCCGCAGTTGAGCCCAACTTATGCCCAATATGATGATGGGACTGGCATGTTTAATTTCTATGACAACTTTGCTGGAAGTAGCCTAAACACTAATAATTGGTATATCGTTAGCGGAATGAACTATACTGTCAACAACGGATTTACTTATAGAAGCACCAACACTATCTGCAATGACGTATTTGTGACCTCAGTACCAAGCTTCGCTTCACCGTATGTTATAGATTTTTATGGCAACGGAGCCACAAATGACGACATGGGATTATGGTTCAATGCACAGGGGAGGGGCACGTCTACAGATACTAACTTATGGGCAGAGCGCGGGACACTCTCATCCGCAGGTCCAGACGCTTTGTTTACAGGTAATCCTGCACCCACTACATTTACTGAATATGCACCATCCGCTGCCGGAGAGATGGATGGAAACAACCACATATATACGCTAATCGATGGGCTGACTAATAATCCGGTTACGGCGGAGAGGGATTATTCTGCATTTATGAGCACTGCTTCATTCCCTACTAACTATGCAAGCGGTTATCTGGGTCCCAGAAGCTGCGGTGGCAATGAGTTTTGGCAGTGGATACGTGTCCGCGCCTACCCGCCAAACGGCGTAATGCCCAAAGTATCGGTAGGAAGCGTTGGTTAGGCGAACATGTTCAGATTAAACGCCATAATCTTTTTCCACCAGCTTACTATGGAGAGGAGTTTGCGGGTGTGTTGAATTTTATCAATGCAAAATGATTTATTTATTTGTGATATATCATTTGTGGTTATTTATGGAGCGCGTATACATTCCCAAGGCCCGAATTCTGCTGCTTGCTAGGAACAG
Organism: Microcaldota archaeon; assembly: GCA_021816885.1. Classification (GTDB taxonomy): domain Archaea; phylum Micrarchaeota; class Micrarchaeia; order Micrarchaeales; family Micrarchaeaceae; genus JAJYXL01. The sequence goes on along the minus strand of JAKAWS010000007.1, from coordinate 40,601 downwards.
TTCTATGCTTAGAGAGCTGGAGCGCCTTGCTGGCTGTAGGCTTAGCTTGGACATTGGCGAACATTGTGTCGATATCTATGGAGAAGGCGCTTTCTCTGAGTACCTATCTAAAGGTATGGTAACAGCTTACGGGCGGGGATTCGACCTAAAGGAAGCATCAAAGCTCTTAATCGACGATTATTATATAAAGATAATAGACCTTAAGGATTGGACTAGAAACAAAGATAGGATAAAGAGAATAAAGAGCAGAATAATAGGGACTTCTGGCCGGGCAAAGGCGCGGATAGAGCAGGAAAGCTCTTCCCACATAAGCGTATATGGGGAGACCATCGCCATAATAGGCAAACTCGACCAGATAGGGGAGGCCGAAGCCGCCATAGAGACAATCATAAAGGGCGGCTCGCACCGGCTTGCTTATAAGAGGCTTGAGTCGGCGCATAGGACGCATCATAAAGAGGAATAACATGGAGAAAAGCGCAGAAGATATATTCGAGGGCTTTAAGGAGCATTCTATAGCTGAGTTCTTCAAGAGGAACAAGCAGATGCTCGGATACTCCGGGAAAGTACACTCTATGGTAACGGTAGTGCATGAGTATGTGTCCAACTCTATGGATGCCTGCGAAGATGCAGGCGTGCTTCCTTCGATATTGGTAAGCATAAAACAGCTCGGTGATGAGCGTTATGGCATATCCGTTGACGACAATGGCCCTGGCGTGCCTAAAAAGTTTGTAGGCAAGGCGCTAGGCACCATCTTAACAGGAACGAAGTTCCATGTCTACAGACAGCAACGCGGACAGCAGGGAATCGGCGCCGCAGGCTGCACGCTTTTCGCGCAGATAACTACAGGCAAGCCGATACATGTCACCTCTTCCACCGGAGGAGATGCATACAGTTGCGATATATCAATAGATATAGGGAAAAATAAGCCGGTTGTGAACAACATATCACAGTCAGACAGAAAGTCAAAGGGGCTGTCTGTGCACGGAGAATTCGACGGCATAAAGTATGAGAACAGCGAGAAGAGCGTGTTCGAGTATCTTAGGCGCACCGCTCTCGCCAATCCGCATGTTGAGATATTGTTTTCTGCGCCGGACGGAAAGGAGTATACATTTACAAGATCTGTGGAGAGCATACCACCGCCTTCAAAAGCGATAAAACCACATCCCCTCGGCATCAGCGTCAATGACCTTCTCGATTTTGCAAGGATAAGCAGCAGCAGGAAGACATCCGTATTTCTTGCTGAGACATTCGCCAGGATGAGCCCGGCCAAAGTACAGGAGATGTCAGCGATTGTGGGCGATGGCATTATGGATAAGACACCCAAAGAGCTCGATTGGTCGAGCGCAGAATCGCTGATAAAGGCATTCAAGTTGGTAAAATGGATAGCACCTGATGCCACTGCGATAAGCTCTATAGGAGAGGAGCGCATAAAGGCAGCCATAGAGAACATCCTCAGCCCGGAATACGTGTATATAGTAGAGAGAAAACCGCAGGTTCTGCACGGTGGCATTCCCTTCATTGTAGAGGCGGCGATAGCTTATGGCGGGAATAGCGGAAGGAAAAGTTCGGATGACGAGCACGCCGGAAGCATAATGAGATTCGCCAACAGGGTTCCTCTCCTGTTTGATGCGGGAAGCTGTGCTATAACTGAAGCGGTGAAGGCCATTCAGTGGAAGAGATACGGCATCGACATAGAGAACCGGCCGGTCAGCATATTTGTGAATGTGTCCTCCATCTATATCCCATACTCTGGAGTTGGAAAGGAGGCAATATCCAAGGAGGAAGAGATTGTAGAGGAGATAAGACTTGCGCTCATGGACGCTGCCAGAGGCTTGCAGAAGTACATCGGCGGAAAGCAGAGGGTCAGTGCAGCAAAGACAAGATACAGGACGCTGATGAACTATGCTGGGCAGCTCTCTTCTGACCTCTCTTACCTTACAAAGATCGACAAGAAAGAGATAGAAGGGTCGCTTGAGCGCCTAATCCTCAAGCACTACCCTAAGGCGAAGGAATCCGATGCAGAACCAGAGGGAGAAGAAGAAAAAGAAAAAGGAGCTTAGACTATTCCGGGATTCGAGGCATCGATAAGCCTTACCTGCCCCATTGATATGAAAAGACGGAGCTCCTCCGCCTCTTTGTCCATGCTCGCACCTAGCTTATCTGTGAAGTCATATAGCGCGGCATTGTTTAGGAAGGCAATGTAGGTCTTCGCCCTGCTCTTTACCGGCACTTTCTTGAACTTTGTCGTCTTCGAGTTTATGACTATCAGTATCTTCTCTCCGCGGAACGTGACTATCATATCTGCATCGTTGCTTGAGTCTATCTCTGTAAAAGGTATCGCATGAGTTACCATGTACATCCGGAGTTTCTTGAATGTAGATAGGTATTCTATGTCATGGCCGGTCTGCGCCCCCCATTGCTTTGGAGCATAAAGGTTATCTGTGCTCTTCAGGTCTCCATTGCCGACCAGGCGCGTGAGTATCGAGTCTACGTTGTTGAGCGTGAGGTTGACCGGCATATTGTTATACCTGAGATAGTTAGATATCGCGACCCTTGCCTCTGGCACAGACAAAGGCATGAACTTCCAATGATAATACATATTCAGCTTGTCGAACGTGCCGACAACATCGTTCTTGTTGAGAGTTATCTCTGTCACTTGGTGGGGAGGCAAATCCGGCACATCTATGTATATGTCATCCCTTATAGGAGCCTTTACCGCTATCACTACGAAAAGAGTTATGAAAGCGACGACTCCTATCTCTATGAACTGGCTGTTCTGTCCCGCGCCGGCGCTGTTGAACGTTGTGAAGTTGAAGTTACTTGACAGCATCGAGAAGTTGAACGTTATCTTGCCTGAGGGTATGGCAGAGCCCTTTGGAAGCTCGTAGCTTACCTGCCCGTTGCTTATCGTGCCATTCTGCGGATACTCTTTGTTTATCGTAAGCGTATAGTTCACATTCGATATTGGGTTTTTCCCAGAGAATACGCTGAAATTTACGATTCCTTTGGTTAGGTTTACGGATGTGACGTTTAGGACTATTGGAAGTATCTGGAAGGCTGCCGCTGCATATCTTATCCCTGACGGGCTGTCTAGCTCTGCTATATAGTTGCCCGGCGGGATTTTCAGCTCGAACGGTACGACAAACGTGTAATTGTTCCTCACGTTGTTTACCGTTGCCAACGGTATCCTCTGTATCTGATTGGCTATTATATTATATATCGAGATATAAGATTGGACGGATGTGATGCTGTTCGTCCCTGTGAAGACAGTAAACTGGGCGTCGAACGCCGACCCGGGTGTCACTATGCCTGGCATCGAGAATTCCCCGTCAAGCACATAATTAGGTTTGTATGTCGCGTATATGTATGCGTAGTTCTTGCCAACAGTATAATTCTTGCTGTTCTCTACCACGCTCCTTATGTACCCTTTGTTCAAGGTGTTTATCTCTTTCGATACGTTTGATATGCCGCCCACTACTGACAGGTTTATCAGCGGCTCCTTCAGCTGCATGACCACATTGTATGACGATGTTCCGGGGCTAAAAGAGATTGATGAGGATGAGTATTTAGGCAGCCAAAAGAGCTGCGATACCGCTCGTGCCATATCGAAACCTGCAGATTGGGGATTAGGCCATGACTCCAGGACATTTGGGAATGCGATTATTGTGCCGTTCTGCGCGTTCTCGTAGGTAGTCGGGCCGTACTTGCTCCCGTTCGTAAAAGAGAACGTCATGTTCTTCAGAGTATAGCCTACCGTATTATTGACGAACGAGTATGGGATAGTGCCCAGGTAGCTTGGAGTCGCATTGTTCGGGATTACGGTAGATCCATGCAGCATGTATGAGAAATTATCCCCTATATACATTATATTTACATGCCTATTAAGTAGGCTGCTGATTACACTCGTATTCGTGCCGGGCTCTGCGCTAAACATAAAATTAGGCATATATCCGCTCAGTATCACCAGAAGCGAATTATCGGTCGCAGCGCCGGGGTTAGATATTACTGTCGCGTTCCTTGCGTTTGGCACGCCGAACTCTGAAAGGTAGTTAAAGAAGTATGTTATCGTCTCTTGATAGTTCCCGCACCTGAAACATCCGCTCGCCGGGTCTAACACGTATATCTGCGATGGCGGATCGGCTGCGAATAATGTTGTATTGATATTAAGATACGACTCATTGACCGAGTTATAGGACACAATCGAATAAGGGACCAACGACAATGAGTTGTTATAATATGCCAATCCCTCCCCCGCTACGCTTGCGCCGAAAGATGGTTTTTGATATACCGATACCGAAGCCCTCAATGCAGCGCCTACCTCTATATACAAGTATAACATCAAGAATGCAAAAACGATTATTATTGCTAGGATTATCAAGGCGCTTTTCTTGCTGATCCCAAATTTCTTTATCGCTGCCACTTTCCCTCATCCCCGTTTCTCCTTCTTCACAAACAGCTTTGTGAAGACCTTCTCGAACGCCCTTGAGATCGGATTGCTCTGCGGCTTGGTGCTTTTCAGTATCGTGTAGACCCTTACGTACCTGAGCCGTTTGATTATATCTGCTCTATAACGCATCCTTATCCCTTCAGTTCTATGTATCTAAGAGACACCATTTTATTCAGTATCTGCTCGACTCTCGGCTGTGGGATTCTTTTTGTCTTTGAGAACTCCTCTAAGTCGATTGTGTTACCGTGCGATTCTATCCATTCTTCTATCATGACCATAAGCGATTGATCCGAATAGCTTTCGAGCTCTTTGAGTCGAGATTTTAGCTGCTCGTTCTCATCATTAAGCGCGCTAGACCTTGAGACCAGAGCCTTATTGGAGTTGGTAAGTTCGATGTTTAGCCTTTTTGTCTCGCGGTAATCGTTAAGCAAAGAATCATAGTTACCGAATAACGTACTGTAGCTCTGCGAAAGCGATTGGAGAACGCTGTCTATAGACGAGTCAATGTGCTGATAGAAATTTTTGCCATCTACTTGGTAAACGTCATATATAAGCGATAGTAGTCCTGCTAGTGTTTTCATTATAAAAAGATGACGGATGCGCTCGCTCGTGTCTTTTGCTATTGAGTACTGTATTGATAAGGAGGTGCTCTTTAGCGTGAATATGAAAAAGAGGTATGGATTCTTCTGGATATCGCGGCTTTCCACATCTATCAGTATCAACGAGTCGTTCTCTTGCCTTACCTCGAATAGGTTTAACGAGCTTGCCCTCTGCCTTATCTCCGCCATTGTTCCTAGGAGCTTTGCGCTTATGGTAAACTCGCTTATCTTGGGCTCTTCCAGAACTGCCTCTTTCTCCGCCATAGTATTCCTTTGTGCGGGAATGTTTTTATTACTACTCTCTGCGGTGGCTTCGGTCGCTGCGCGCATTAGCTCCTTTTTCAAGAGCTGGCTTTTTCACATCTAAGCCGGGGATGTAGCTTAGCAGCGAGAGCAGGTACATGAACGCGATAAGGACTATGCCAGCAGCTATGGAGTAGAGCTTAATGCCTCCCACCGCAATCCACAGCACAGTTGCAAGTATGCCTATTCCAAGATAAGCGAACAGCTTCCTATTGTACGAACTTCTGGCGCTCGAATACTTCTTGTAGCAGTCTCTGCATACGACCAAATCGTAGCCCTTCTCGTTTCTGCTCACATTTCTCTTGAACCATCGTATCACGTATATCACATGATCCTCTTTGACCTTGAGACCTTTCTTCTCAAGCCCGCATATTATGCACCTAGATTCCATCTTTACACCTCTATTCTTGCCTTGTATATATGGCCAGCCTGCGCAAGCATCTTCTCCTCGTCTACCATATCTAATACCTTGCTTATCTTGATATCATCCAGTCCTATCCTCCTCATTATCTGTATTATCCTGTTCCTTGTTAGATTAACCTTTTCGAGCAACAGCACAAACGCTATCACATTCATATGCATGTGTCTCTTCTCCGCGTCAGCGACGAGCGCCTCTATTTCCGGTTCCCTCACGCCATATGCTATGAGCGCCCTTTTTATCTCCCTTTTTGATATCGAATACGAGTTGCCTGCCATCTATACTACCGTCTCTGCGTGAGTGCTTCCGATCTCCGAGATTATCCTTGTGATAATGACGTCGTCTATGCTCAAGCTTTTTAGGAACGTCATTATATCCCTTGTGCCAGAGCTGTTCTTTGTCAGAAGTTCTATGAAATCCCGCATGCTGAGGCTCCTGTTCCTCAGATCGAATGCTGCTACTATAGATGCTATCGATTCGGCGCCCATGTTTATCTCTATCAACTTATTCTTCAACTCCGTCGCTTCGAATTGATAGTCCTTTGGCAGGGTCCCGGAGTCTATCTCCCCTTTTGTTAATATGTCTGTCATATCTATCCTGTATACGTATAACGGCTCCTCCCCCCTGATCTTCTCTAACGTGAACACTTGCGGGAAGCTGAGATTTGTCTGGAACGCCATGTCCACGGCCGCCTGCCCCACTCCGAACCTCGATATCTTTTCCCTTATAGTGTCAGAGAAATTCAGCGAGCTTTGTATGTAATTGAGGAACTTCTCGAACCTCGTCCTTAGTATAAAGGTCGTACCGACATTCGAGAATATCGCCTCGTTTATATCGGTAGGATTCTGCGATGCGACTATAAGGCCGAACTGGTACTTTCGACCTTCCCTCACTATCATGACGGCATCGCTTTTTTCGTCACCGGCTATCTTCCACGCTTCGTCTAGAACGACAAGCGCCTTTAGCCCCTTGCCCGAGTTCCAACCCTCTATTCGCATCTTCTCCTTTAGTATCTGAAGTATTACAAGCGCCGCTAGTGCCCTGTGCTGCTCGTCCGGAAGCCCTGAAAGGTCTATGTCTACCAAGCCGGATGTAGACAACTTCTTCATGTCTATCGTGCTCTTTCTGGAGAAGAAGTCCTGGCCCTCACGGGCAAACTGCCTTAGGCGGTATATCGCGTTTTCCATCTCTGCCGGATATTCGTAAGTGCCTTCTTGCAGCTTTTCCTGAAGCAAGGCTATAACGTTATGTAAGGTAGGGCCTTCCTTGTTCTCTGGCGGCACATCAGGAAGGCGAAATCCCATGTTTGTGTAGGATTGTTCTATCGCCTCTTCTGTGAGCCTTCTCTGTTCTGGAAACATGGATATGTCCGTGAGTATCTCCAGCGCATTCATTATCTGCTTGGTCCTGTTTATTGGAGGTATACCTGACAGATCGAGTATGTTCAGGTAGTCGCCTTTTCCAAGCGATACAATCTGGCCATTGCTCTGTCTCACCCATTCTTTATATTCGGAGGCCCAATCTATTATTATCGCGTTGGTGCCCCATACGTAATTTGCGCGTATAAGGAATGTCTTCACGAAGTAGCTCTTTCCTGAGCCGGTTATCCCGACCACAGCTATATGCGGGTTCGTGACGTTCTCGAACGACCAACTGAATGGCACTTTGAATATACTGGTCGTGCCTACGAATATCGCCTTGTACGGGTCATTTAAAAGGATGCTGGCCGGCGGTTCCGGCGGCCTCGAAACAAAAGCGCGCTTCGCTATCTCATTGCTCATTATGTATTGCAGCTTAAGAGTACTCATCTGCGGCACCGCTTATATAACCATTTACCGCAAAGCATATTTATAGAGCTTGCCTTCTCATGCCATTTTGTCGAATGTGTCATTGAGCTCGCCGATTGATTGCGGTATAGCGAAATTGGATTTGAACAGCGCTAGCAGCTCTCGGCCTTTTATGCGGTCGAGCTGGACATCAAATCCGCCGAGCGCCGTGCTTATCGATGATGCTTGATTGTTTAGAGAGTCTGCTGCCGCCTTTTCGCTCACCCCGACTGACGTTGTCTCTATATACATAAGAGTCGCAATAGGCTTCTCTCCTCCGGATATTCTATCCATCTTAGTCTGTATTATATTTATCTCGCGCTGTATGTCCTGCATGGCTGTAGCGCTGGGATTACTGGATTGCATGAGCCTGGCAAGCTGGAATTCCTGGAATGACCTTTTCCCTTCAAGTTCGGAACGGATGTCTTGTACGTCAAGGCCAGCAGATATAACGTTGTATTTCCATGGAAACCTAAGCGTCGCTACAGCCCTCTCCCAATTTGATGGCGCCTGTTCCATCTTAGATTCTTCCTCTTCGAGAGGCATTTCCAGCTTAAATGTGTACTGGAAGAGGTTTGCGGATATGTACCCAGTCGCGTAGTAGAGTCCGTTGACGTTCTTTATCACCGAGTTCTGCTCTCTCGACATCCAGTAACCGTCTGCTATCTGGAACCTCATTCCGATAGCCGACATAAGGAGCGGGAAGAATATCGTATCGGCAAAGCCCATTACAAGTACGAAGATGGCGGCGATAAGCACAAACAACATTGCGATAGGGTAATAGATGCCCTTGAAAGAGGAGCCGAAGGCAAATCCTATTATCACTACAAGGAAGGCGATTATTATGAACATCAGCTTCTCCGGATCAAACATTATATCACCTCTTCCTCGACGCTTTTCGATATGTTCTCCGCCATCGTCGAGTAGGGGAGTTGGTATTCTGGTTCTATGAACCTTAGAAGTTCGCTGCCAGTTATCACTGCCGGCTGCACTCCGAAAAGCGTCCCGATTCCGGAGATCAGCTCGCGGCCGTGCTGCTGGGCTATGCTGACTGCCTCAAATTCGTTAGTTCCGAAAGCAGTCACTGACGCATAAGATATCTGCTCATATGAGACATTCGAATTTACGCTATCGAGTATGTTCCTCCACATGGAAAGCTTGCCGCGGATTCTCGCCAACTCTTCGCTGCTTTGGCCTGATGTGACTGCTGACGATTCTTCGTTCTCTGCAGCGTTTATGCTCTCCCTAAGCTGCTGTATATACATGTCCTTATTCATAACGAACATCCCTGTTGTGTAGCGCGCTACGTTTCTGCTCTGGCCGACCATCCTCCCCACCATTCTTGCAAAATCCACCCTCTCCTCTATCTTCATCTCCGTGGAAGATCGGTATATCGGTATCTTAACGTATATTGTGGCGTTGTAGCCATCGCCGGATTTGACCACAAGAGCGTCTCTTGCAGATGAAAATACATATGGGGCTTCCGAGCTTACCACCACGTTCTTTGACCTTTGGCCCAATATCCCTATCATGAACTCCGAATAGTCCTTGAGAAAAATCGCGAATATGTCCATAAGAAGGCCGATGACAAATATTGTTATCTTAATAGGATATGGAAGCTGCGCTGGCGAAATGACTGCGGCGGCTGCGACCAGCCCGGCTGAGACAGCGACAAGTATTATGAATAGCAGTATCTTGACGTTCATCCCTGCACCTTATCTTATCATTTGTTTCATATCTTTATATCTTTTGCGGCTTAGATAAAGGATCTGAGACGGCCGCTCATGTTTGACGCCCCGCCTATGAAGCTGGATACCTGCACCACGAATACATATACCACAGCAATAATCAGTCCCGGATAGAAGAAAACGAGGAACCAGAAGGAGGCTATGCCGCTGCTGATACCACGGACCGAAGTCGCCAGGTTGGAATTCTGGCCAAAACCGTTAGTAAAGAACCCGTTATTCTGAGAAAACAGGTTTATCTGTGATGCAGCATTGGTAAATTGCTGGTTTATGCTTGGTGCTGTAAAGTAGTACCCGACAGAAAACATAATTGGCATGACAAGATAAAATGCCATGCCGAGTGCTATCAGCATGCCGCCCAAAGGCCTAGTCGGTATAAATGCCCTGAAAAGGGTCCCGGGAATTATAAAGACGGGTATTGAGGCCGTGGCAAAAAATATTATTAGGTAATATTCGGCGTATAGCGCGATTATGCCGTCGGCCAGGAGCTTAGATATCTCCAGAGTAGGGGCAAGGACGAATATGCCATAAAGATTTATTGGCACCTGCAATATGGCATTAAGCAGATTGCCGCCAGCAGCAAATGTACCTGTGCTACCGAACCCTAAGCTTATGGAATAGAGCATTGATCCTTTGAGGTATGTGTTAAATAATGCAGCATAAAGGCTTTCCGCTTGATTGATTGTAGATTTTATAAGGAATATTGAGGTAGCATACGGATTAAGCTGTCCGGTGAAGAGAGATGGCACAAAGCCGAACATTATAGCGCAGACATATAGGAAAGCTAGTACGATTATCGCAGTGGCAAATGCCTCGTACAGCTCGGCAACTCCGAAGTTTCGGATTGTCTGATTCTTGAAGACCACCCCAAAGGCAAAAATTACTGCTGCTATGGATATTGATATGCTTATAGCAATTATACCAAGCGGAAGGTAATGCGCCCACTCCGAGTATATTTGTTGGTTTATCGGACAGTACCATGGAGCTGAACTTGATATTAGGGATGCAACCGAGCTTGGCAGTAGACCGCACCCACCTCCCTGCGCTGATAGTAAGGTGATTGGTATCTGCAGCATAGTAATTTGGGTATGGACTAAAGTTAACGCGCCAAAAAACGCTAAAACCATCAGAATAGATATAATCTTTCTCATATCAGACCACTTAGAAGGACTAAGAACGTCACCTTCTCGCCTATTGCTGCCGAAAAGTCAGTTATGAATGTCTCCAGCACGATAAAATTTAACATTGGTATGATTGTGAGACCCAGAATTATATATCCGACTGCCTTGAAGGCCTGTATTATGAATGATAATGTCCCGCCGGCTCCTCCGTTGAGGAAAGCCGCGGCACCTAGAACAGTAGCAGAACCTGCTCCGGCACCTATTGATGTAGCTATATAAGCAAGTAATGCAGTTATTATCAGTGGGAGATTTGTGAGCAGAGATGAGAAGGCAGTAGACATACTGACTATTATGAACCCATAGGTTATGCTTGCCATTAATGGATATACTAGACCAAGCCCTATCCCCATGGATATCAGAATACCGGCAAAAGAGCGGGAGAATCCGAATATCCTTGCAACCAGTCCAAGCGTTATGAATACCAAAAGGAAGAATATCGAGAGAGATAGGATTATTGCCTGTGTATAAGAGACAAGCATAGCAAGAAGGAGCGCAGATATGACTACGGTTATAGGAAGAAATGCATCGGTGGGAAAGATGGAGCCTAACTTAGTAGATCCACCTACACTGAATTGGAATGCAGGATTTGGAAGAGACCCGAGCGAGGCACTTATCGATACGCCTGGAGATAGACCCACGAGATAACTAGCGGATAAAGATATGTCTACTAGACTAGATGCATAGCTATTAAATGTTGACATATCGCACTCCCCTAGTTCAAATATGTTAGATGAAGATTTGCATTGTGATGGGAGCAGACCTATTGCTGAATATCCGTTTTGGGGGTTTATGAAAAAGACGTAGGCCATGCTTGAGAATGCAACGAGAAGCGCCAAAGACAATATCCCTTCGAATATCTGATTCTTCGTCCATGCCGCTGCGTTCGGATTATTTATCATGATACTCAGCGCATAGGCAATTACTGAAACTGTAATTACAACTAAGAGAGCTATCGCAGCAATGGATAGGCCGTATGACAGGTTAAGCGGTTGTGGTACGGCTCCTGCCGCGGGTGATATTAGAACAGCAACAGCTATGAATGAAACCGCAAAGGCCAGCCATTCGATCCTCCTTATCTTCATATCAATTTACCTAGAATATTTGATCCGGTAAAGCTTGGCGCACCCAGGTAGTCTCCGACGGTTTCTGCAAAATCAAAGGACAGGATGAGCGAGATTATAACAGAGAAGAGAGAATATATGCTCGGCGCAGCGATCTCAGAAATAAACCATTGCAGTAGTCCTGAATTGGTGCTCTGCCCAAATACTGAGTTCACTTCCGAGCCGGCTTGTGATATGGCTGCTGTGGGCGTACTCTGCAAATTGGGGGCGATGACGCTTGGGACAGATACAGTACTGGTATTTCCAACTCCGAGCATTAATGTAAGCACGACAGGGAAGAACACATAAAAACCTATAAATATCCCAAGGAACGCACCGCCTGCTGCGCGAGTCCAAGGTATTGTCCTAAGAGCTATACCGGAAAATAAAAATAGCGGGAATAGGTTATAGATCAGCGATATGAATAGGATAATTGCCAGATCTAGGGACAACGTTACCGAAAATAAAGACATTGCAAAACCTATTGGTTTTGTCAGCAATGAAAGCCCTGTAAGCGGGGCCATGCTTATTTGCGCGCTAAGTCCTCCGACTACGAATTGGGCGCTCACTTCCGCGTTTAATGATATGTTTTGAATCAGCTGTAGTATTGTTGATACGATATAGACCGTTATTATCCCGGGAATAGTACCTATCGAAGATGAGGATAGATATGTGCATGCTGTCACGAATCTGTTCCCGCTTGAGTACAGTGAATTTATTCCAAAAGCCGAGCCCACAAACACGGAGATTATAAGCACGGTCAGGATTATCTCTCCGAATTCCATCTTTGAAAAATTTTTCAACTTTTCGTATTGGAAAGCGTATCCTATCCCATATACTGCCCCTATGAGCAGTAACATTACCGATATTATCAAGAAGCTCATACCAACAAGGTTGTGCATGCTTATGCTGGTTATGTTAGTACCGCTGGGCGACAGTAAGCCAGAACAGAAACCAGAGATGAGCGTTGACTGCGATGCCGAATAGCCTACAAGTGTGCTAAGCAACACTACCAAGACCAGTATAACCGGCAGGACTCGTAATCTTGCCAGTAAAAGAGCATTTCGATTCATATCAACCTACCAAATCCGGCCAAATTTGTGTCGCCGCCCATCAGCCCCGATAGGCCCAATATACCTACAAGCGTTATGATTATATTGATTATTGGAATCCAATACATTATTATTCCACCTATGCCGTAAAAATCAAATAGGTCAAATATGAGTGATTGAGCTGATGAGGCAGAACAGCTTGAGAAGCCAATATTAACGTCCGGTATCGAACCTCCTGTAAATGCGACTATGAGGTTTAACTGGGATACAATAGGGACTAGAGATATCGCCATTTGGCTCGCCTCTCCAGCTATCAGGTAGCCGCCAGGCGGCCAACAACCGTCTTGCGAGGCTATCTTGCTTATATCTGGGAGGATGAAGAAATCGAGCTTGTATGTTGACTGCATCGCACTTGACAATAAGATGCTGTTCGAGTCTATTGGACCTGGAGCGATGGCGACCGTCGGGCCGAAAGAATTGGAGTATGCGTTAAGTTGCGCGTAACTGGATGGGTTAGATAATGTAAGGTACTCTATTGACAGCACGGTAGGGTATATGAAGACAATACCTATCCCTATTGCAATAAGCAATCCCCCAATCCTTCTCGTAAATATTGTTGTGCGAAGTACGATGCCGCCAAAGATCAGGTACGGCCATGCATAAAGGGATATCGTCAATATTATAAGAGCCGCCATGTTTGCCTCCAAACCAAGGGATGTTAGAGCACCCAGGGCTTTCATCGAATCATATATCATCCCAAAGCCAAGGTCAGGAGTGACGCCGGCTGAGACTATTGGGATCCCTACCCCGATCCCTACGATATCTTTGAAGCTGGAGTAGAATCCGACATAAGCATCGACCACAAAGAGGTTATTTAGCTGTGTGGCTATCTGATTTGTTACATTGGCATCGACGACCGCTGCAGCAGCAAGAGGATAATCTATGCGGGTGTTGACGCTACTTCCTGAAATAGAGTTGATATAATAGCATATGCCAGGGTATTGGGAGTTGGTAGAGCTTAACAACGATCCCGTGCCGGTACCCAGTATGCTAAGCTGGGAAGTCGATTCTAATTTTGAGCAAATGGTTGAGATAGCGCTCTGGCTCATTAATTTTGTGCTATTCAGAGATGTATACAGTGCAGCAGACAGTACCGTTAAAGAGTATATCACTATGGCAATTAGTATCAACGTCCCTACCATTTGGGTAAACTCCCCTATAGCGGAGGCTTTGATCCTATTGTCGTTTATTATAAGCCCTATCATGTACCATATGGATACGATAGCCGAACTTATCAGTAAAGCCAATACTGCGAGAGGTATTAGCGCTCCTTCTTGGGGTATCAGCGTATTAAGCAATATATCAAGCATAATGACACTACAATTTATTCCAGAAATTTACGTTGCCCAGCCCGGCATTTAGCGCCTTCGTTAGGCTTGAGGCAAATCCGATTGTAACCATCAGATCTATACCGACCATGAATATTCCCATAAATATGTATTTTGCAATTCCGGATGTGACCGCCTGAGCCTGATCAAAAATCCCGATAGGTGAGATTAGTCCGATATTTTGCAGAAGAGGACCACTTACAAAACTCCCTATAGTCGGGGATACAAGTCCGCCAAATAGGCTGCTTTTGTAATTGTAGCTTGACAGGGAGGAGAAGAAAGATTTTGGTATGGTTAATGGAGTTAGCTCGGAACTAAGGCAATTCTGGCATGAATACAGCGGGTTGCTTGGACTAAATGCGTAGGATATGACATAGCTGTTCATCATTATCATCATTGGATATATTATATAGAAAGCTACTGCAAGTGCGAGTATCGCATTGCCTGCTTCTCTAAGTCCGGGGTTGCCGGCACCTGCAAATGATATCGACCTTATTATCAGTGCGAAGGGCAGCAGGACAGTAAAAGCAAAACTCTGTATTAATGGTATGGATATCCATTGCAGGAACAACGAACCTATCATTATTATTAGAATCTCTGAAAACATATCCATGTATACGGCAGAGAGAATATTGAATAGTTTCGATAGGTCTAGCCCACCAGAGAACGCTATAGATATACTGCCCCCAAAACTTGAGCCGTAATTCAGAGGTATAAAATCGCGAGCGAGACTTTGTATTGCAGCGCCCCATATCGCGTAGCTGAGCCCGGTAGTGTAGATATAGCTAAGCAGACTCAAGCCGGAGTTTATTGAAAGTGATTCAAGGTAATATTCGGAGTACTGGAAAGGGTTGAGATTTGGGGTATTCAGCAGGGACGATCCTATGCTGCTCGACAAAGAACATGCACCGAGCGATGCAGAGAGCAAGATCAGTATTATGATTACGCTTATTGCCAGTTGGGTTATTTCTACTTTAGACATCTCGTGAATCAATGAACTGGCCTTTGCGGGCAGAAACCTTGAAGCTGCATAGACTATTCCAATAACAGTGAAACCGAGAAGGATGACTATAAAGTTCAGGCCCAACCAGTTTGATGTATAAGCACCGCCCAGAGTGCAGCTATTGGCCGTTTGTGGGACAGATTGGCCTGCTGCCGCACCTACGATAGTTAACACTAACAGGACGGAGATCAGAACAATGATTTTATTTATTCTCGTCATGCAATCTTGAATTTGCCTATACCTAACTTTACAGAACCGCCCATCAGTTTAGCGATATTGTCGGTTGCTATTATACCGATTAGCAAATCGACTGCTATTAGTATGAATTGCAGGACATCGCCGATAGCGTAGTATGTCGAGAAATTCAGTACCGGGTATATTCCAAACTCCGGGGTGTAGAAACCAGTGTAGAAAGCTCCGACAGTCGCAAGAAAGGTCTTCCCCAGTAGATTTGTTATGCCTGTGATTATGTCCTGGACGTAACTCAGTATAGCTGGATAATTATGCGTTGCTGGTTGGTTCACAGGCGGATGCAATACATTGTTTAGGTAATTAGTTATCGGCATATTTACCAGCACGAGCAAGCTCGGATATATGAGACAAAGCCCTATTCCCATCGCTATGAATGTTCCGCCCAAACCCCTTAGGAACGGTATGGCTCTCAGTACAATCCCTATCGGTATTAGACCGATGAGGCCAACCCCGACTATTATGTAAAAGGTGTAATTCAACACCCCAAACAGTATATCTACAGGGATTATAATTATATCCATCAATGCGTTTAAGAAAGAGAATCCACGCGCAGACTCCAGTATGCTACTCGTGTAAAGATTGGCATTAAAACCACTTGCCAAAACAAAAAATTCGAAATTCACATTGTCTGTGATTCCGATATTGATGCTCTTGAGGGCGCCGACCCCGACAGACAGTCCCCCGACAATATATGTTGCACTTATGCTTTTCTGGAAAGTAGGGGTTATGTATCCGTTGTATGCGGCAGACCAAAGCCCATCAAAATTCGATATGAGCTTGCTTATTCCTGTGCCAGATGCGGCGGTGCCGCCAGCAAGCGCCAGGGATATCCCGCTCATTATTATAAGGACAGAGACGATAGAACCTAATATGATGAGCGTCTTTACCGTCTCGTATAATTCCCCTTTGTACCACCCCTCCAGTCGTCCGATGTCAAATGTTTTGGAGACAATGTACGCCAGGGCGACTATCGCCAACGAGAGAAGCACGCCAACGATGACCAGTCCAAAGAATAGCGTCAAGGTGCTGCTTACGCATGAGTTTATTGTTGACTGCGACGTGAGGTTGCAGTTTATTATGCCGGTAAATACAAACGGGGCAGGCAATGTTGAAGCATGACCAAAAGGTAGAAACATCAATGCGAACAGAACAGCAGCTGCAATGTGTTTCAGCATAACTTATATAATGATATAAGCTATTTAAACCTTGTTTAAGTCTGTATCCTCTCGAATCTAGCCTCTGAGCATGTCGTACCTGTTTATGTACATCTCCCCCTGGAGTATAAGCAGGAAAGGAAGTATCAGAATCGAATCCACGAACAACAGAACGTATCCTGACAGCTGTGGACCCAGCGGCATAAACAAAAGGTCAGAGGCTGTAAGAAACGCTATCGCCACAATCAGCCATAATAGAAGGTATCCGAAGCGCTTTGAGATGAATGAGAAGCTTGCCCCTAACGCATGTCTTACCTTCTTCTCATCTATCACTATAGAAGATGGCGCATAGAAAAAGAACGGGGTTAGAAGCAGTCCCGCTATTGCGGTTATCAGTCCGGCCGTGCTGCCCACAAAAGAGTATGAGACTATGTCAACTGCCATAAGTATGAACGTGAATAGGAAAAGGATGATAAACACATTTCCGGTGTATTTCTCCAGAGCACGGATTACCTCGCTGCCTATCTTTACCCTTGTCTTCCTGTACTTTATGGTTATGTTTACCATGACGATCGCAAAGCTGAGAAACAGGATGGAAAACATTGTGGAAACAATGATTATGACAAGGTCGACTGCGGTCAGGTTCGAGAACACGCTCGCTGTTCTGACAAATTCTGAGCCAAGGTCAAGAAACGTAGGAAAAGGAGAGATTGCCGGAATCAGAAATGCTAGGACAAGAGAGATAGCTGAAAAGGCGATTAGCTCCAAATGCCCTGAATATGTCTCAAAGGCATTCCTGAGCACATTCGCCATTCAGCTTACCTGGGTTTAGAGACCGCCGAACCCGCCAATCCCGCATAACGATGTGGAAAATCCTGTTGCACCGCTACTGTTAGCGAACAGTCCGACAAGCCACGGCGCAAGCAGTACTATGACTATGCCCACTATCCCGCCTATAATCATCGTCCATGAGTATCCTTGCAGCTTACCTCTTGTATCTCCAGGCACCATATGCGCACCTGCATAAAGTATTCCGCCAAGAACTATCAACACAAGAGCTATTACGAACACCAAACTATGTATGGCATTGTATATGCTGCACAGTGTTTGCTCGACAGTGCTGACCCCGGCCGATGTACCAGTACCAATACCTCCGAGCTGAGCAGTCGCTATCGACACGAATCCGAGCAACATCGGCAACACAATAAACAAAAGTCGAAGTCCATTCGACATATTTATCCAACTAAATCTCTTATCCATTCTATTACCTCTGACAGAACTTTTAACGCAAATCTCATTTATATATCTTTTGGTAGAACTTTATATGTCTATTGTTGCTGATTTTTCTGCTCTGACGACACGGGTGTATTAACGAGAATCCTTGGAATATGGGATGGACACGATTCCGGAGCCGCGCTAATCGAGGATGGGCGTGTTGTTTTCGCATCGAACGAGGAGCGCTACACTAAAAGGAAACTTGAGATATCGTTCCCCTACAATTCTATAATTGCTGCTCTGTATCATTCCGGACTTAAACCGAAGGATGTGGAGCACATCGCCTTCTCTACCACAGAGTTCACAAAGACCATTGAACGGCTCTTCCCGGGTATGAAGGAAAACTACTATGCCTTTAGAAGAAGAAAAATAAGAAGGCCGCACTTCGAGGACTTCAGGCACAACCTAAAATATACGCTTACCTCCGTAGGCGTATTGCCGCTCTGCTCCACGATAAGCAAGAGCGTCATATCCAGGCATCTTAGGAAGATGGGATTCGAAAGGTTCAGGCTTTATGCTGTCGACCACCATTCCGCACATGCTGCATCTGCCGCGTTCACATCCGGCTTTGAGCATGCCCTGGTAATAACGCTTGATGGACTCGGCGACGGGCTGTCGGGCAGCATCAGCATCCTGGATAAGGGCAAATTGGAGAGGCAACTTAGCATACCCGCCAGGGACTCCCTAGGGATCATATATGAACAGACGACAAATGCTCTCGGCATGCGGGAACTCGAGGATGAGGGCAAGATAATGGCAATGGCTGATTACTCATTCCCGTTCGACTTCGAAGAAAACAAGCTCAAAGGGCTTGTCAAGGTCAAAGGCACTTCAGTCATCACCAGCTGCAACCCCAGAAGGCAATACTCTTTGATAAAGGATGTCGCATGGCAGGCTCCCAGAGAGCAAGTGGCTTATATGGTACAGCAACTTCTAGAGAATGCTGTAGTAAAACTCACAAGCAATGCGATAGACAGGTTCGGCATCGGAAATGTCGCCTTCGCTGGAGGGGTCTTCTCTAACGTAAAGGCGAACATGCGACTGAGATCTCTCGAGGCGCTGAAAAAATGGTATGTATTTCCGCATATGGGAGATGGAGGATTGGCTGTCGGAGCTGCGCTTTGGGCAAATAACGCTATCGAGGGGCTTGATAACTTCGAGTTCAATGCCTATCTGGGCGATGCTTACAATACAGATGAGACAAAGCATACCCTAAGAGCTGATAGGTCCCTCGAACTGCATGAAGAGGAAAGGGAACAACAGGCTAGACATGCCGCAGAGCTCCTTGCCGAAGGCAACTATGTATTCTGGTTTCAGGACAGGATGGAATATGGGCCAAGAGCGCTAGGCCACAGGAGCATACTTGCCCCGAGCAGCGACGAAGATGCGAAAGAAAAGCTAAACCTTTATGTCAAAAGAAGAGAATGGTTCCAGCCATTCGCCTCATCCATGCTTGAAGAGGATATGGACCATCTCGTCGATTACGATGGAAAGGGCTTTGACCAGTATATGACTAACGCCTACGCAGTAAAAAACACCGCAACGTCAAACATGATATCAGTTGTAAACATAGACAAGACCACACGTCCGCAGGTAGTCAGAAACGATAGGAGTCCGTATTCTATGCTCCTCAAAAGCGTGAAGAAACATACGGGCTATGGTGTTGTGCTCAACACGAGCTTCAACCTCCACGGTTTTCCGATAGTACGGGACCCGGAGGATGCGCTGCGCACAATGAGGGAGACCCGCACCAAATATATGTTCATCAACGGAATCACTGTAAAGAACAGGAGAGCCGCATGAGCCAATTTCTAATCGGGCAAGGTCTGATAGAATATATGATGAGCGCAAGCGTCCTATTCGCTTTCGCTTTTACCTGCATCTTTGGCTGGCTGTCAAGAGCAAGCTTCCTCGGGGAAATGAAGAGGCTTGGTGTAAACAGGTATCACATCGCTATTGCCATCCTTGTCGTAGCCCTTTTCGTGTCTGCTGAGCTTGCAGTGGTCAAACCAACACAACAACTCTTCTTTGATGATGGAATATATCAGGGGATGGCACTTGACCTTATCCACACAGGCCAAGCTTGGATGTGCAACTACGGCACTCCTTCATACTGCATCTCCGGACAGATATTCCATGAGCCCGTGGGCGAGGCTTTCAACATTGCCATCGCTTTCCTTGCCTTGGGGGTACATAGATACTCGGCGTATGCTGCGAACTTCACGCTTTCGGCGGTTGCGGTACTGCTCACGTTTTTCGTGGCGCTGCTGCTTCTCGAAGACAAGAAGGCCGCCTTGTTCTCCGAAAGCATCATGGCACTCACACCCATACTCCTTGTATGGGCTATGCCCACCACTTCCGACATACCGATGCTCACGTACTCGCTCATAGCGATATTCTGCATGCTTCTGTTTACCAAAAGCAAAAATATCTACACATTTGGGCTGATGCTCTCCTCGATGGCGCTGCTGGTGTACATGAAGGTCGATGCAGTCCTGTTTGTGCCTCTGATAATAATTTCATATATCATACTGGACAACCAAAGCATTAGCACATCAATCAAGGTGAATGCTGCGCTGTTCAAGAAAAACCTGTTCAATACGAAACTGCTTCTGGTACTGCTTGTGGTTGTCCTTATAGCTTCCACAGAGGTAGTATATGCCTCTTACGAGGTGCAGAATTCCGGCTTCGGCGCAAGTAGCTCGTCAGGAGTTAATGTGCCTGAGAGCTGCAACATCGGCCACACTGTCGCTTACCAAAAATTTTCTTTTGATTACTTCCGGGCCAATATATGCGGCAACATACTGTTCTGGTTTAACTCGTTTGCGGCCGCGCAGATAGTTCAGCCTCTTGTTTTCACGACGATAGGGATATTCGGCGCGGCAGTCATGGCAATCATTCCAAACAGGAGAAGAGCACTGCTCTTCCTTGGGCTATGGTTCCTATTGTTCTTCATGGTTTACACCTTTTTTTATGCCGGAGGCGTGATGTATGGAGTTGACTGGAGATTCATGCTGAGCATCATACCTCCAGTTGCGATATTTGGAGGGTTCTTCCTCTCCTTGTTTACTGGCTTTGTAGAGAAGTATTCTTACCGCGCGTCTATAAAACAAAACAGCATTGCTGACAAGAAAAGGCAGGTAAAGGCAGAAAAATCATGGATTGCTATACGTGGGCGCCATGCCAAAAAATCTGTGCCGAAGAAGGGCAGGCCGATCGCAGTTCAAAAGCGAAACAAGATTATCTGGCTTGCATTCAGCATCGTAGTCGGAGCTGTTATTATTGGATATCCTGCTTATCAACAATTTCCGATAATAGGAGTCAATCCTGCACAGATACAGCAAGCTGGCAACGCGCGGTACTATGAGAACTTTGTATACAATTCTAGCTATCTCATACCCAGAGGCTGCATCGTCCTGAGCTTTGATCCTGAATTGTTCAACTTAAACGGGTTGAACTCTTCTCAAATGTCGTACTACTCTAATGGAACTGTCAACGGCAATAGCTATAGGTGCGTTGTAGTGGATTATGGATTTTGGTGCTATGCGGGATATTCCGGCACCTGCAATGCTACAATGAACGGCTCGATTGTGCAGACAATCGCCTCTTCCACATACAGGAACGGAGCCCAAACTACAAAATACGGCTTCTACAGGATATTAGGGCAGAAGCAAACGTCATCCTAGATTGTCTATCTTCGACGCAGTCTCTATTATCGCCCTCTTTACTTTATCTTGGGCTTCCACCAACCTCTTTATCAGGCCTTCTTGTGTGTTTATCGATGCTGCTATGTATGCTTGCGCATCCTGAACATCCTTCTCCACGTAGAAGCCCGCACCTACTCCAACCATCACATATTCAATCTTTTCGGCTTGCGCCTTTATCATCATGCCCGAGCCTATGCTCGAGAGTATCCCTTTGCCGCTTATCTTAGATATATTCTCTACAGATTCCTTTGTCTCTCTCATTTCTGCCAACGCCTCTGAGGCGTTCTGCAGGCTTCGCTGCAGTGCAATATACTGGTTCTGGTAGTAGTCCTGCATATATTGGAGAGCATGCCCATCCTGCGCTTCCTCTCCCTGCGCGTTAAGCTTGTTCTCCATTCCCACCAGCGCTTACGGACGTTATATGTATCCTGTTCGACTTCGTATGTTGACTTGATCCTATCCTCGCCTTGGCGAGCGAACCGGCGTGCTTCTCGCTCTTGGCCGAAACTTGTATCGTGAAGTCCCTGGGCTCTCCGTTTCTGCCTGATGTCACCTTACCTTTTACGACGTATTCCATTGTTTCACCTTTTCCATTTATTTATTTACTCGAGTGTCTGCATGAGGCGCGCCAACTCAAACCCAGTGGTAGAGCTTCCGACAAGTATGCCGGATGAATTGGCGAGCGTGGCAATCCCTATGTTCAGCGAGCCTGTATTGGCTGTCGTCCTTATTGTCTTTATCCCAAGCATCTCCTCTATCCTCTCTTTCTGTTCGTCGCTCACGGTGTTGTTTAGCGCCATTCCTTTGTTCGTCAGTATGTTTGTTGCTCCCAGCGTCTTGAAGTAACCTATCTTCATCGGAAATACCTCCACACCCAATACGTCGCTAATCTCCTTTGCAGCCTTCGGCGAGTACTCTGGATTTATGAAGGCGACTTTGTCGTTCGCCATTATATTGTTTCCGACAGCATTTAAATCGCTTTCTATTACCGCGGCGTTTACTCCGTTAGGCCTTCCAAGAGCACGTATCTCTTCTTCGTACACTATATTTGATAGGACGATTCCGTTTGAGTTCGCCCTTCCAAATATACCTAGCATATCCGAGTTCGCCAGCTTTGCACTTGACACCTCTGTCTTAAGCGTATCTTCAATTATTTGCCGTATGCTCTTGCTTACTCCGTGCGGTATGATTGTGTATGAGTCGGTAGTTATGCAGAACGCTCCGACATAATCGCTACCGAGTATGTCGTGTTTTGCAGACTTCATCTCCCCCATTGCGCTCAGCTCTGCTGATTTGCCATGGTATTGGGTTTGTCTGCCGCCGGCTTCCCTCCTTGTCTTGCTTGTCCCTCGTCTCTTTTGTCTTTGACCGCGGTCTTTTCAACTTTTACGGAAGATGACACTGGCTCTTTCTTCTGCTGCTTCCCTTGCTCTGCGGTCTGGGCTGGCTTCACATTGACTGGCTTTCCCTTGGTGGGCGGCTGGACCTTCTGGTTTTGATTGCTACCGTAACTGTATACCTTTGCAATTCCGTTCTCTATGCTCACGCTCGCCTTTATCGGGACCATCCGCCTCGAATAATGTTTGATTATCAAGGAATTGAGTTCTCTATCTATCTTCACATTATCTGGGTCGGTCTTTGTGTAATGCGCAATTCGCTCACGGAAATATCTGGATGCCTTCCTTGCGCGCTTTGTACGGGGCTGCTTTACCAGATACTTCCTGATACTTATCGTAATAACCCGGCTCTGCATATGACCACCCCTATTCTTCCTCGACCTTCAGTTTTAGTTTCTGCGACCTCCAATTCCTCTGGAACTTGTTCGACTGGAGCTTTCTGTGCGTCCTTAGCGATGCGAGCAACGGGATGCGCTTCGCTCTCTTGAGCCTCTTTCCAAGCATCTTCTTCTTTTTCTCCGTCTTCTTCGACATATGAATCAACTATTATCGCTATTTGTGCCTGAACTCTATTTTTGACTCGTTGTTTGGCGAGACCCTTCCTATCAGACTTATGAGTTGTGATTCTGTTATCTTTCCGGTCTTGCCTGACTGTGTTATGTTTATCAGCAACTGGACAAGCTGCATATACAACTCTCTGTTAGAGACCTTAATGTTCATAAGCCTTTCGTAGGCTTTTGCATCAAGTGCACGTTGCATATACGTCCTAATTTGCTGCTCCTGTTGTGCCTGCTTGTATCTTTTCAGCAGCTCTCTCCTCATCTCTTGCTGCTCTCCTTCTTGACTTTCTTCCATTCTGCTCAGCCTTTGTTGCTGACCGTCAGCGTATTGCTAGTCTTGTCTATCAGTGACTTTCCCTCAGGAGTTATAACTCTCCCGGCCGGCGTATTCTTGAGATATCCTGCCTTCTCGAGGGCCTGCAGCGCCTTCCTGATTGCGTTTCCTCCTGCCCTCTTATGGTGTTTCCTGCTTCTTGTGTGTGAGACCCTGTTTCCGTATCTGGTCCTCAACCTCGACGTGCCCACCGGGCCGTTGACATAGACCTGACGCAATATCGAGGCACTCCTTACATACCAAAAGTTCTCGTCTGCAGGCATCCGTTCTTTTCCCGGACCAGATTTCACAAAGTTTACAAATTCAGGCTGCACTATCTTTCCTTTCAAGGCCTCTGCCAGCCTCTTATTAAGTTCTGAGGGCTTTACATCGTAAGCGTTCGACATATCAACTACCAAAAAGCGTTATTGCATATATATAATAAGGATTAAAAGCTTTTTGCAGTCTGTGCCTTATACCGTGCCTCCGCCACTGCCGCCGAATCTAAACCTCGCGGCGCTTTTTCTCTGCCGTATAGAGGAGTCAACCATATCTTTTGAGATTCCTTCCGGAAGCGCGGCGCCGTTCTTGTAGTCGTAAAGCACGAACCTGTATATGTTAGAAAGGATGTATCCAAGGATCATTCCATACGCTAACAGCACAAAGCCCACAACACCGATTGCCACGGCTGCTGCTATCGGGATGCTGCCCAGCACAAAAACTGCCCCTATTATCAGTATTATCCCGATTCCGGAAAAGATAAGCGAGTATAGCTCCGAATATATCAATCCTCCGAACGTCTTCCCGAAATTGTGCATTATGAATGCTGTGCTTTCCTTTATCGTAGATATTGGACCGGTCTTCTTGTCCACTATGACGGGCACTGCGAATGCAGTAGCCAATCCCATCGCCAGCGATGCCCCAAAGCCGAAGATAGCTGAACCGATCGGCCCGAGGCGCTGCTCTATTGCTCTTATTATCATCGTCACTATCCCCTCAAATACAGCCCATTCCAGTATAAGGAGCTTGTATGAGGACGCCTTGGACATCGCTGCTGAGAAGCTTATTGGCTTTTTTGCCATGAATCCCCTAAAGGAGACAAACATTGCTACCAGTATGTAGACGGACGTGAAGTAGACAATGATGTAGTAAAGAAAAACTAGCGCTATTGCTAGTGGAGACGTAAAGTATCCGAAATAGAACAGCGAGCCGAACACGGCAATTGCCTCTGCCCCTATCAGTATTCCCGCCAGCACCGGAAAAATAAAAAGCCTTTTGTCCTTGAAGACTAGCTTCCTTATCGCAGCGCCAAGCTTCCATCCAGATACAAGATCCTCAAACATGGTCATCTGCGCCTTGATGATTCGGCGTTGATCTTTGCTATGGCACGCTCGAGGATGTCAAACCCTTTTGATAAGGAGTGTTCAGAGATTGTCAGCGGCGGGATTATCCTTATTGCCGATTCTCCTGTGGGCAGCATAATAAGCCCGTTCGCAAAGCTTTCCATCATTATCCTCTCTCTCAGTTTTGGGGCCGGCTCCTTGCCTATTTTGTCCTTTACTATCTCAATTGCCAGCATCATGCCCATGCCCCTCACATCCCCAACTATCTCGTAATCCTCCTTCATCTTTTCCATCCTTTTCATTGCAGTCCTGCCTTTCGCCCTTATCTCACTCTCTATCCTTGCCTTGTTCCTTGAGATGTGCTCAAGCTGTGCCTGCGCTCCGGCTATTACCGCGAGGTTCCCTCCAAACGTGTTTGCATGTGCTCCTTCCGGGATATTGCCCAGCCTTTTATCTACAATAGTCACCCCTAATGGAAGACCGGCGCCGATAGACTTTGCCATCGTGTATATGTCGGCTTTTACCCCAAAATTATCCATTGCAAGAAACTTTCCTGTGCGCATGTATCCTGCCTGCACCTCGTCAGATACCATAAGTATGCCGTGTTCGTCTAACACCTTCTTCAGCTCTTTGAAGTAGTCCTTCGGTGGAACTATGTATCCGCCTTCTCCCTGTATTGGCTCTGTGACAAGCGCGGCTACCTCATTTGGATCGACCTCTTTCGAGAGCGGATACTTCTTGATGTAGTCTATGCAGGCAAACCCACAGTCCGGATATGTCTGCTTGAGCGGGCATCTGTAGCAGTAAGGGAACGGGACATGTATTACATCTGGGAAAGGACCGTTGTAAGCCCTTTGCACTGATTTCGATGCTGTAAGAGCAAGCGATCCTTTTGTACGTCCGTGAAATCCGCCGTAGAAGGCCAAAACATAATTGCGTTTTGTGAACAGCTTTGAGAACTTGAGCGCCGCCTCGTTTGCCTCTGTTCCGGAGTTAGAGAAGAATATCCTGCCGAAACCTGCCGGCATGAACTTCATCAGCGATTCTGCAAAATGCACTGGGCGCTCCGCATAGAAGTCTGTGAACGCCGAATGCATAAGCTTTGAACTTTGCTCTGCTATAGCCTTTCTTACAGCCTCCGAAGAGTTCACGCCGAAGTTGTATACAGATATGAAACTGCTGAAGTCTATAAACTTCCTTCCATCTACATCGTAGACAAATTCGCCTGTGCCGCTCTCTGCCACGAAGTTGTACGGCTCTCTTGTCGTCTTTATCATAATCGCATTGTCTCTTGCTATTATGTTTTCTGATTTACTTTTGCCTTTTCTGAGCCTTGCCATATATACCACGTGTATCTCTTATATAATTGGAATAGTCGAGCAGCGCCTTCATGGCGCGAGCAGCCGCGCTTGGGGATTCGTACACCGGCAATCCGGAACTCTCCATCATCTGGTTGTGCACTTGCGCGTAATTTCCGCCAGGGCTTACTACAACCATCGGTTTGTCGGTGGTGCTTTTGTAGTGTATTAGAGTGGCAGCCACTCTGGAGTCTGCGCCCGGTGTCTGGAACAGGGATATGACCATTATCATATCTGCGCTCTGGTCCTTTGTGACAATATCCATGGCAGCTGCGAATCTTTTGTCGTCTGCATCGCCTCCCATGTCCAACGGCATCCTTACATTGACTATGTTGGGCATCACCTTTCTAAGCGCCACTGCAGAACCCCCAGATAGCTCTGCCAATTCTAACCCGTTCGAGTATAAAGCGTCTGTCGCAAGCACGCCTGTGCCGCCACCGTTCGTGATTATCGCTACGCGCTTTCCTTGAGAAAGATTCTCGGTTTCGAATATCTTGCCGAAGGAGAGCAGGTCATCTATGTCCTTCGCGTGTACGAGCCCGTACTGCTTGAATACAGCTTCGTATGCCATAGCGCTTCCTGCAAGAGATGCTGTGTGTGAATGTGCTGCTTTCGAACCCTCTGGAGTTATTCCCCCTTTTGCCATTATGATTGGCTTTGACTGCGTGAACCTCTTTACAGTCTCCATGAACTTCCTTCCCCTTTTTACTCCCTCCATATAGAACAGGACTATCTTTGTGTCGTCGTCATGCAAGAGGTATTCGAGTAAGTCTACTTCGTCTATTACCGCGGCGTTCCCATAGGAGATGAACTTCGAAAGTCCGAAGCCTTCATGGGATATCATGTCCAGCACGGTGCTGCCCACGGCGCCGCTCTGGGATACAAACGCGACCCCGCCTATCTTCGGTTTGTCTAGCTTAAATGTTGGAAGGAACATTGTATCCACTCTTGAACGCATGTCCATCACCCCAAGACAATTCGGCCCCAATATCGGCATATTATATTTCTCAGATATTTCCACAAGCTCGGCCTGAAGGTCATCCCTACCTATCTCTGAAAATCCGCTCGCTACCACTATCGCGCTCTTTACTCCCGACTTGCCGCAGTCGTCGAGTGCTCGTATCGCTCCTTCCGCAGGTATCGCTATTACCGCGAGGTCTATCTGTGCTCCCACATCCTTTATGTTCTTATAAGCCTTCATCCCAAGCACTTTTTCCGCATCCTTGTTTATCGGATATATTTTTCCGGAAAAGCCTACGTCTATATAGTTCTGCATTATGACGTGACCCACCTTATCCGGATTCTCCGATGCCCCTATTATCGCAACGCTCTTTGGTTTGAATAAAAGATTGATTTTTCTGTAATCCATAACCTTACACCATTATCCTTACATCTACGGCAGAATAGCCGGTCTTGTGCATGATCACGGGGTTAAGGTCCAGCTCCATTACCCATTCGTTAGACACAACCATATCGGATACCTTCTTCAACAGCGATATCACCCTCTTTTCGGATGCGCTGTCTGGTGCTATCACGCTCTTTGATTTAAGCTCACTAAGCATCGATTCAGCATCATAGTCGTTTATCGGGCATGCTCTTACCGATACATCCTTGAACACTTCCACATATATCCCCCCGAGCCCCAGCAGTATGAGTTTCCCAAACTGCTTATCTGTGTTCGTTCCGATTATTATCTCTGTGCCTGGCTCAGACATCTCCTGCGCAAGTATTTTGAATGGGGAAAGCTTCTCATTGACGGCTTTTGCGTGCAGTGATAGATATGCCGCACCGGCGCTCTTGCTATCCAGCCCCAGCTTTATCACTCCGCTCTGTGATTTGTGGAGGGCTTTATCAGATATTACCTTTAGGGCGATTCGCTTGTCCTGGGCAAAACGCTCTGCTCCCTCTTTGCTGTTGATGTACTCCGCACGCGGTATGCTTATGCCAAACCGCTTCATAAGAGAAGCAGCCTTATCGTATTCTAAAAGCCTTGCGGCTTTTCCTGCAGCCACTTTTGCGTTTGTTTTTGACATGATACCCACTCCTAACTTCACTGTGCGCGTATGCCTTTCTTATGTACCCACATCATATAACATTAAGGAATGCCAAGACTATCAATACCAACAGTATGATTATCACAACAACGAATATAGATTTGGCTGAGCTGCCGCCGACCTTCGCGGGAGGAGTCTTTGATAGGTCTTCTGGAAGTATCCCCATCTGGTTTTGCTGTTGCTGTGCCTGCGGGACTTGCATCTTCTGCTGTGATGTGGCGTTAACTTGCTGGACTTGTTGGGGTGCCGGCTCTGGCTTGGTCTGCTGCACAGGGGTCTTCGCTTGCATGAACCCTTTCTCTGTCAGCACTATTTCAAGGTTTCCGTTCCTGAAATCCGCTTTTACGAACTGCTGTTCGTCCAACTTGTACAACCTGAGCGAAAGGTCCTTTGGCCGCAGGTTCAGCGCCGATTCGAGCTCCCTGACGGATTTCTTCCCTGATGACAACTGCATCAGAATCGAACTGTCAAGATTATCTATTGGTTCCATCGACCTCGAGTCTGCCTCTTCAAGCGCCTTCTTCCCTTCATCAGTTATCGTTATCGCGTTCTGCCCTCCTATCGAGCTTGTGAAATCAACTAGGCCCTTTATCTTAAGCGTTCCGAGCACATTAGAAGCATCAAAGAAGGACGAGTTTATAGTGCTGCCGAACTTCTCCACCATAGTATCAGGCTGTATCTTTTTAAGCGCTGACAAATCCACAAAATCTACATCTTCTCCCATTTTATAACCACTAAGGATATTATGCAAGAACATTTAAATAGCATTTTGGCGTTTGATTACTGGCGCACAAATGAGACTTCGCTTTTTTGGGGGGGCACAGGAAGTAGGACGTTCATCCATAATGCTTGAAGGCAGTACAAGGGTAATGATGGATTATGGGGTCACTATCGGAAACAAGATAACCTACCCCTCTTCTATGCCGGATGTCGACGCAGTCGTGCTGAGCCATGCCCATCTCGACCATAGCGGCGCGGTGCCTCTTCTATTTAGTGAGATGAGCATACCGGTTTATGGGACTGGGCCTACAATGGAAATATCAGAGCTTCTCCTCCAAGACTCCATGAAGATAGCAAGGCAAAAGGGCTTCTCTGAGCGGTTCCATAAAAGAGAGCTCGCAGAGTTTATGAGGCATTTTGTAAGAATGAGATACCATGAAAACAGGATGGTAGGGGATTGCAACCTAACTGTATATGATGCAGGACATATATGCGGGAGCGCGATATTTCTATTGGAGACAGGCAGGGGAAAGAAAAGAGAGAGGATTGTGTATACTGGCGATATCAAGCTCTCTGGCCAGGAACTGCACAAAGGCGCAGAAATGGTGGATTCGGAAGTGCTTATCATAGAGTCGACATACGCGGACAGGAACCACCCAGACCCCGTAGCACTCAAGAATGATTTTATAGAAAAAGTAAGGGAGGTTATTGGCAGGGGCGGGACCGCGTTGGTGCCGAGCTTCGCTGTTGGCAGAGCCCAAGAGATCCTAGTGATGCTCGAGAAGAGCGGTCTTTCTGAAATGGCTTATTTGGATGGAATGGCAAAGGATGCAACAGAGATAACATTAAGGAATACGAGTTTTGTCGACTCAGCAGAGCTGCTTAGGCGGGCGGCTGAAAAGGTCTCATGGGTGGAAGGCGATAACGACCGCGATAAAGCGCTCCGAAAGCCATCAATAATAGTCACCACCGCAGGGATGCTCGACGGCGGACCGGTCCTTAATTACATAAAAAGGCTGCGCGAAAACTCGCATATCTTCTTTACTGGATACCAGATTGAAGGCACAAATGGCTATTCACTGATGCAGGGGAACAAGATTCTAATAAACAGAAGGTTTGAAAAACTGAAAGTAGATTTCAGCTACTATGATTTTTCGGCGCATGCTGGCGCCGATGAATTGCGCGATTACATAAAAAGGTCGGGAGCGCATACTGTAGTATGCGTACATGGAAGCAAAGAAAATACTGTTGCGCTTGCAGATTACGCAAAGGAACAGGGTTGTAGAGCGTATGCGCCCGCTGTCGGGGATGTAGTAGAACTGTAGATTGGAAGATCAGAATATGCCGGAAGCGGCGAACATAATTGGGAGGATGACTGTCGCATCCCCGTCTATAGTCACGTACTTAGCGTCTTCTTTTATCTTCCCCCATGATACTGCCTCGGTGAGGCGCGCCCCGGAGAGGCTCCCATCGTATTGCGTAGCGGTAGTTATGTACACTGCATAGTCGAGTCCGCCTTTGAACTGGTTCCACCATATGACATGATGTTTGCTTATCCCACCCCCTATCATCAGTGCACCAGTCCGCTTATTATCAAAAGCTATGTTGCTAAGTTCCAGTTCGTCTCTAAGAATATTAAGCTTGAAGTCGTGATCCTGAGAAAAAAGTGTCAGCTGCGTGCCAAATGCGCCGTCCACTATTCCAGGTATAAAGACCTTCACGTTGTTAAGGTATGCCTGCCTTAGTATGGATCCGCTGTCTTTTATCCTCTTGCCGAATTCGTATGCGAGTTCGCTGGGGCTGTATTCCTTCTTGTAATCCTTTGATGTATATATATCATCCATTATCGCCTTGAACTTCCCCTCGAGTGCCATCCCATATTCCTTGTCTTCCATGAATACGTTCCCCAAACGGTATATGTGCTTCCTATGCAGTTCTGCGTCGTCTGCGTTGAAACTTCCAAGGACATATTTCCCGCCGGCGGCGCGCGCTATGTCGTGGTCAAGAGTGCCGCATGTTGTTATTATCGCATTGAAGTGTTTGACCGAGTCCGCTATGATTCCCCTTATTCCAGTAGCTATGATGCAGGCCGGAAAAGAGAGAAAGTTAAATGACGAAGAGTCAGCTTTCATCTTTTCGAGTATCTTTATTCCATCTACCATGTGCTGCGCGGAAAATCCCCCAACTTTGTCCATTCCCTTAATGAGCTCCTCAACCTTCATTCCTTTTTTCAATCTGACGTCCCTTACCGGAACTGATGCGGCACCATTCTTTTGCGCCGTTGTTTTCCTTGCCGATTTTGTGTGTTTCATAAAAGCATAATTAGTTTAGTCCACAACCTTAAAAGTATTACGGAATTACATAGCCGTTATACCAGCTGCTTCCGAACACTACGTTGTCTGTCAGCCCGTTGAGTTTGTTGCCGCTGTAGTCGTTTGCGTTGCCGTTCAGTGGGTACCACGCCACAAGGTTGTGCAAATATATTGGCGGCGCCGCTAGGCCCTTCTGATACATCTGGCTTATATATGACAGAGGCAGGGATGCATTGTATACCTGTACGTTAGATATGCTCCCGTTGAACCACTCGGCCTTTCCGTATCCGGGATTCGGCGAATCCTTTGAGATAGCGCCAATTGTGAAGAGCGTGTTGTTGTATTGCATTTCTCCTACAATGTTTCCCACCCTTATCAATCGACCATTTGCATACCAATATTTTGTGCTGGTGTTTGTTGTAGAGTTATATCTTATGCTTACTCCTAAGAACATCCACTTTCCGAAACCCGAGTTCGGGATTCCGGCGCCTGGACCTGTCCAGTTGCCGTTTGAGTCCCATTCCAGACAGAATCCAGTAAAATTGCTTGGAAGGCAAGGATGAGGCTGATTGTTGTAATCAAGTTTCATGCTGTACTGACCCTCCTTGTCTACTACATCGTGATAAGGCGTTCCTACAGGCTCGACCCACGAAGTTATCGTGAGGTTGCCGTCTATGTTGAGCGGGCTCGAAGAGAGATTTGACCCTGGCACGTATATGTAATCTCCTACTCCCTTTGATCGGAATATGTACTCTGGAAGAGTGTCTGCGCACAGCCCAACACGATTTATGCCGTACTGGCTGTCGGTGCCGTTCGGCCTGAAGACCGTGCAGCTCCCTGGCTGCGCCCTTGGCACGAACACAGACGAATTGAATATGCCTAATGCATACATAGCTGCGAGTATTATGGCTATTATGAGTATTGCCCACGCATATGTGGAGAGATATTCCAATGCGGATTGCGATTTTGACCTGCCGCCGAGATGAATCATCTATTCGCCAATATTATCTTGGGCGCGCCTTTTTATCATTATCGGGGCATCCGACTCATTAGGTTTATATCTTTTTGCAGGGAAATATCTTTGACCAGCAGTGATATGATGGAGGAGATACTTAGTCAGGATGATGAGGAGATATTGCGCTTCATAGAGAGTTCGAGGCCGAAGATATATGTTATTGGAACTGGTGGAAGCGGAAGCAACACGATTAACAGATTGTTTAATGTTGGGGGTATACGGGGAGCGACTCTTGTAAGCATGAATACCGACGCGGCGCACTTGGTTAAGACCAAAGCTGAAAGGAAAATACTGCTTGGGAAGAAGGCAACAAGGGGACTCGGCGCAGGCAGTGATATAAAGCTGGGAGAGGAGGCAGCAGTAGAAAGCAAAGAGGAGATAAAACATATGCTATCAGGGGCAAGCATGGTCTTCGTAACATGCGGGCTCGGAGGAGGCACCGGAACAGGCTCAATAGCCACCATAGCACATGAGGCTAAAGAGATGGGAGCCATAACCGTCGCGATAGTGACCCTTCCGTTCAGCAGCGAGGGAAGGACAAGGATGAGAAACGCTCTCGAAGGATTAAACAAGATCAAGAAGGAGGCTGATACTGTCCTTATAATACACAACGACAAACTGCTGTCCGTAGCTGCCGACCTACCGATAAACATGGCTTTTAGGGTATCGGATGAGGTGTTGGCCGCAGCGACAAAGGGGATAGTGGAGATGGTAACATTGCCTGGCATGATAAACATAGACTTCGCGGATCTCAAATCGGTGCTCAAGGATTCAGGCTATTCTGTAATAGGCAGCGGGGAGGGAATCTCTATGCCAAATTCGAACACGAGCAGGGGAATGGTCGCGCTCAAGAATGCGATAGACAGCCCGATGCTGGATGTGGATCTCAGCAATGCAAGGAAGGCACTGGTCAACATTGTCGGAGGGGAGAGTCTTACTCTAAGAGAGGCTGAATCGATATTCCAGGATGTCGCTTCGCGCATAAACAAGGATGCGATGGTGAAGTGGGGCGCGAGGATAGACAAAGACATGCAGAAGGATTCGGTCAGGGTATTGCTGGTAATAGGCGGGGTAGATTTTCCGGAGTACGAAGAGAAGAACCTCAGAGAGATTATAGAAGGCTCTGAGGATTTTGAGATCGGAAAGATATAGACCGAGCATTTTACACAAACAGACGCATGATAGTATGGGATGGTTATCTGGCTTGATAATTAAACAGAGTATCACTGCGCAAAGAGCCAAATTTTTGGGAATGGTTGTGGCATTTCTCATAATAGTGGCTTTAGCAGGCATAATGGCCTTGGGAGTTTTGCATTCGATAGGTAAGGAGAGTACTCCACACAACGGCCTGTATTTCTATGTCAAGAATGCGACGTTCATCAATTCCGGCGGAACCTACCACTTTGTAACAAGCGTAAAAAATACCGGAAGCGTGTCCATAAACACAATTCACATAACAGTCACAGAGACCGGTTCCATGATAGGCACACTTGCGTCCATTCCTGCCGGCGGCACAGCCAACGCCACGATCCCGATCAGCGGAGTCACAAACAACACCATCTACATGATAGAATATACGGCAGTCTCGGGAAATCTCACTTACACGACGACGTATCCAGTTTCTACATAGACAAGCATCTACACCCATTGCGGAATGTAGTGATTGCATGAACGCAAAGGAAGGCTGCGCCGTTTACGGGCGAGAGTATATCGCACACTGATGCATTTGCCGGTTGCAAACCTAACCTTAGAAAAGGTTAAATACCTTTATTCATTTATCTTATTGCTCATTTTAGCCGATGAGGTTCAATACCAAGGTGATACACATGACAGATTCGTACATAAAATTCAAAGTGTCAGACGAAGTAGTCTCGAAGACATATGAGGCGTTGCAGATGACAAAACAGAGCGGCCGTCTCAAGAAGGGGATAAACGAGGTAACGAAGAGCGCAGAGCGCGGAATCGCCACCTTCGTTGTGATAGCTGAGGACATAACTCCAGAAGAGGTCGTTATGCATCTTCCGGGTCTTTGCGAACAGAAGAACATCCCTTACTCATATGTGCCAAGCAAACTTGAGCTGGGAAAGGCGATAGGCATGAACGTGCCCTGCGCTGCAGTAGCAGTTGAGAACCCGGGCAACGCAAAGGAAGCCCTTAGCGAAATACTCTCAAAGGTTACAGGCAAGTCCCACAAGAAAGAGGAGAAGGGGACAAAAGAGAGCAAGAAAGAATGATTTTGTGATTGAATGGCCGAGGCAAAAAACGAGAACCAGACCGGACCTAGCTTGCAGGGATACCTTGCAGAGATAATCGAAGTCGACATGAAAAAGAAAACAGGCATGTACGGAGAGGTATACGTGGTCTCGTGCAGAATCCTTGAAGGAAAAGACAAGGACAGGATAATAAGAAGGACGATGGTAGGGCCAGCCAAGCCTGGAGATATGATAAGGCTGCCAGACACAAGCAGAGAGGCCAAAGAGATAAGAGTAAGATAAAGGTATTAGCATGGATTGCAATTTTTGCGGTGCGCCGATTCCGAGGGGAAAAGGCACGGCGTATGTCTACACCAAAGGAAAGATAAGTTACTTCTGCTCCAGCAGGTGCTACAAGAATGAAGTTGTACTGCACAGGAAATTCAATAAGAAGGAGGGAAGGGAACGGAAAGCGACCTCCGCAAAAACTGCGGCCTGATTATGAATTAGAATCCGTCGTCTTTGCGGTTAACGCATATCCACAGTTTTTGATTTTGCCATATGGCTCTTTATCATTTCCATAAGGGTACCAAAGTAATGGACGAGTGTTATTGTGGTTAAAGAAACAGCCTTATATATTTTAATGAGAAAAAGTTTTTATGCTGAACAATTTGGTCAGAGCTGCAAGGCCGATACATAGTAAGGCACTATATCTCTTGCTCTTCGCAGTATTTTCAGCCATATACTACGCGATAATCTCTTACCTCATAGCATACCAAAACAGAGGCATAGAATTCCTTGTAATGCCCATATACCTGATTTATTTGGAGGCCATTGCAGGAGGATTTCTTCTTTCTGTCTCTGTGTTCTACTTATTAAATTATAGGAAGGCATATGGCGCAGGTGTTTCTATGAGTGCAGGATCTGCCGCCCTTACGAGCATTGTCGGAGGATGCGGATGCTCGGCACCAATAGCGTTTGGATTATTCAGTTTTGCGCTTGGCGGCTCCTCTGCGATATACGCGATAGATTTTATGAGCACCTATGCGCCTTATATTGTAGGTGCAGTTGCGATATCAGAGATTACGGTAGGCATCTTTTATCTTAGTAAGATAGGGAATCCGAACTGCAGGTTGAAATGAGAGACATGGAATATAGAAAACTCACAAATGAGGAAGAGAGGATAATCATACACAAAGGCACAGAGATGCCATTCAGCGGCGAGTATGATAAGAACTTTAGGAGGGGAACATACATATGCAAAAGGTGTGGGGCAGAACTATATAGGTCATCTGATAAATTTGATGCGGGATGCGGATGGCCAAGCTTCGACGACGAGATAAACCATTCGGTAAAGAAGTTGCCAGACCCCGATGGGATTAGAACCGAGATACAATGCGCAAGGTGCGGTGCACATTTGGGCCATCTCTTCTCTGGGGAACACTTGACCGAGAAGGACAAGAGATACTGCGTAAATTCGGTCTCTATGATGTTTGTATCAGAGAGAGGAGCAGATGAATAAGAAAAGCATAGTTCTCGGGGCAGGCTGCTTTTGGTGCACAGAAGCAGTATTTCTCATGTTTGATTGGGTAATCTCTGTCAGACCGGGTTATGCTGGAGGCTTTACAGAAAATCCGACATATGAGGATGTTTGTCATGGAAGGACAAGACACGCAGAAGTGGCGCTGCTTGATTACGATGCAGACAAAGCAGACTTGAACTTGGTTCTTGATGTGTTCTTCGCGATGCATGATCCGACATCGGTCAACAGGCAAGGAAACGATATAGGTTCACAATATAGATCGATAATATTGTATATTGATGATATGGACAAGAATATCATAGAAGCCCGTATAAAAAGGCTGCAATCTGAAACAGAAAAAAGGATAACAACGGAGGTCAAAAAACTAGGAAGGTTCTATGAGGCAGAGGATTACCACCATAATTACTATAAAAACAATAAGGCAAACCCATATTGCATGTTCGTCGTTAGGCCCAAACTGAAGAAGATAATGGATGAGTTCGGCATAGAAAAGAAGAGGTAAGGATAGGAACATCGGCTTAGAGAGCCGACGCTAAGACACATACGAATCTTTTTATATCTTTTTTGTTATACTACCTTGCTAAGATAATTTATGCTTAGTTATTACTTATTGGTGTGACAATGGCAAGGATAAGACCCGCAAGTGCGTACAGAGACCAAAGGCAGCAACCATGGAGCAGGTTCTCTAAGAGCAAACCCAGAAAGAGTTATGTAAGGGCTAAACCTTACACCAAGCTGCTTGTGTTCAATATGGGGAAGGACAGCAGCGCATACGACCTGGTCGCAACGCTTAACGCGGTTGATTATATACAACTCAGGTCAAACGCTATAGAGTCTGCCAGACTCGAGGCGAACAGATATCTAGCAAGCAAGATACCTGAAAACTTCTACCTAAAGGTACTTACCTATCCGCATAATGTCTTAAGAGAGCATAAGATGGGTACCACTGCAGGTGCAGACCGTCTATCTAGAGGTATGGTACATGCTTACGGCAAGGCAGTAGGCGTCGCTGCAAGACTCAACGACGGACAGGCGCTCTTTATGGTAAAGACAAAGAAAGGCAATGAGGCAGTAGTGAGAGATGCCTTTGTGAGGGCTTCAAGAAAACTCTCCGGCTCTTATAAAGTAAGATTCAGCTGAATGATATGCGCGTATTACTGCAGTTTCCGGAGGGGCTTAAACAATACGCCTTGGCGCGCGCCAGAGAACTGGAAATGAGAGGTGAGGAGGTATTCATATCCGCATCTCCAACTTTCGGGGCGTGCGATCTTGCAATAGACGAGGCAAGAAACATAAAAGCTGACAGGCTCATACACTTCGGCCACAACGAGTTCAATAAGGTCGACTTCGATGTCGAGTTTGTACCTTGTGAAGTGGACGCGCCGCTCGGCATACTGGAAAGCTCGCTCGAAAAGCTCTCTCCGTTCAGGAAGATAAGCATTGTGACCACAGTCCAGCACCTGCACCAACTTAAATCAATCAGAGCTTTCTACGAAAAGAGCGGGTTTGAGGTTGTTTTAGGAAAGCCATTCGGCTTCGCGAAGGCAGAAGGCCAGATACTTGGATGTGACGTAGGCAGCGCCGCGCGCGTTGACCGGCTGGTAGACGCACATGTATACTTCGGCGGAGGGAGGTTCCATCCTTTGGGTGCTGTTATAAACACCACAAAACCGTTCCTTATGATAGAGCCATTCGAAGGACTAGTCCAGTTCATAGACAATTATAGGGAGATACATAAGAAGAGAAGCAAGGGAAAGATACTCTCTGCACTAGACGCGAAAAGCATCGGCGTTATGGTGAGCACAAAGAACGGGCAGTCCAATCTTGCGCTTGGCCGCCTTCTAAAGAGAATGATAGAAGCACACGAAATCAACGCAGAGATACTCGTATCCAACACTTTCGACTTCAACAGCCTGAACAACATGATGGAGTTCGACGCTTTTGTCAACACTGCGTGCCCTAGGATCGCAATCGACGATGTCGATAGGACGATGAAGCCGATACTGAGCGCGAACGAGCTGTCTGAGATGCTTAAGATAAGAGATGGATTGGCGCACAAATGATTTTATCGGTGTATAAGCCTTTGTTTTGAAGCTATTTATTCTTATTCTGAGATTAGAAATAGACTAGTTTCTAGATGATATTATGGCTGAAAATCTAAACCCTTTCTTAATAGCACAGCAGCAGCTTGACGAGGCTGCGGAGATAATGGAGCTCGATAAGACCGCACATGCGATACTCAGAGAGCCTATGAAGAGCCTGACGATAAATATACCGGTCAGAATGGATGACGGAAACGTGAAGCTCTTCAAAGGATTCGGAGTGCAGTACAATACGGCGAGAGGCCCGGCAAAGGGAGGGATACGATTCCATCCCGAAGAGACTATCGATACTGTAAAGGCACTTTCTGCTTGGATGACTTGGAAATGTTCTCTGGCTGACATTCCTTTCGGAGGAGGGAAGGGCGGAATCATATGCGACGTAAAAGAGATGAGCGAACGTGAACTTGAGGCACTGTCCAGGGGTTACATAAGGGCACTGGGAAATTTTATAGGGCCGGATATCGATGTCCCGGCGCCTGACGTTTACACGACCCCGCAGATAATGGCATGGATGATGGATGAGTATGCTGCGACAGCACGCACCAACAATCCATTCAGCGTCATAACCGGAAAGCCAGTCGAGATCTGGGGAAGTCAGGGTAGAAATGATTCTACGGCAATGGGAGGGATGTTCGTGCTTAGAGAAGCAGCAAAGAGCAAAGGTATAGACCTAAAGAACGCGAAGATAGCGGTGCAGGGAGCCGGCAATGCAGGAATGTATGCTTATCTGCTTTCAAAGAAGCTTTTTGGAGCAAAGGTAATAGGCATCAGCGATTCGAAAGGCGGAATAATAGACGAAGATGGAATAGATGAGGCAAAACTCGCAAAGGCCAAAGAGGAGGCGGGAAGCGTTACCGGATACGAGGGAGGGACAAGAGTCACAAACGAAGAGCTCCTGGAATGGGATGTCGACATTCTCATACCCTCTGCAATAGAGAACCAGATAACCGGCAGCAATGCGGATAAGATAAAGGCGAAGATTGTGCTTGAGCTTGCAAACGGACCGGTGACTCCTGAAGCAAATAACATACTTCACGAGAACAAGGTATTTGATGTACCGGACTTTCTCGTGAATAGCGGAGGGGTCATCGGCTCTTATTTCGAATGGGTGCAGAACAAGGAGGGATATTATTGGACGGCCGATGACGTATACTCAAAACTCGACACTATAATAACAAGATCGTACGACCAGATGGAAGCTACAAGAAGCAAGCTGAAGTCTCACGGCAAAAACGTCTCCCCGAGAGTTGCAGCGTATGTGATAGCTATAGAAAGGGTCGCTGCTGCGATGAAGATCAGAGGATGGTATTGATGGTAGATGCTCCCAGATTCAGGATAGGTGTAATAGGCGGAACCGGGATGTATGAAGTCCAGGAGGGAAGCAATCATGAGGGCGGCGGTCAATCTAGAACAATCGGCGGAAAGGAAGTGGCATTCCTTCCAAGGCACGGCATTGGCCATTATTTGCCTCCACACATGATATTGTATAAGCAGAATATAGAGAAGCTCGCCGGCATGGGCGTCGAGCGGATAATATCAACTACGGCAGTAGGCTCTTTGCGGGCGGACTACAAACCTGGCGACTTCGTCATAACGGACCAGTTCATAAATATGACCCATGGAAGGGACGACACTTTCTTTCATGAAAAGGTCGTGCATGTAAGCACAGCGTTCCCTTACTGTGAAGAGATGAGAGGCATAGCTGTGGATTCCGCAAGAAAGCTCGGCTACGACTTCCATGAAAGAGGCACCGTTGTTGTAGTGAACGGGCCGCGATTCTCGACCAACGCCGAATCAAAGGTCTTTAGGGGTATGGGAGCCGATACAATAAACATGACGCAATATCCCGAAGTTGCGCTTGCAAAGGAAAAGGCAATGTGTTATCTCAACATATCGATAGTCACAGACTACGATTCTGGGGTAGAAGGCAAAAAGGAAGGACCGGTGTCATACGAAGAGGTGGAGAAAACGTTTAAGCGCAGTCTTGACAAGCTAGAGATTCTCCTTTCGGAGATTATAAAAAAGACAGATGATAGAAGAAAGTGCGGATGTTCGGGCTCCCTCGACTCGGCAGTGAAGGTTTAGCTAGAACGGAGGCTTTGCGAATACCAAAAAGTAAGCCAACAGCGAGCAAAGTATCCCAAACAGAATCGGAGGTATGGCCGGCAGCGCCCGCTTGTATCTTCTTAAGATGAACATAGTAAGGATAAGGCCGAATGTTCCGCCTATCGCTATGAATATG
>JAKAWS010000018.1 GCA_021816885.1 Microcaldota archaeon | reverse complement strand
CTGCCGATATGAAGATATCCGCGCCTTCTATCACGTCATTCACATGCCCACTTATCCTTTTCTTGTTAGTGTATTCTGCGAGCGCTTCCTTGAACTGGTTCATCCCCTCTTTTCTGCCCTTGTATATAAGCCCCTTGCTGTCAAGTGCGTATACTTCCTTTACTCCTGCTGCTGCTAACAGTTCTGCTATGCCCAGTCCTGCCGCGCCGGCCCCGTTTACTACGACCTTCGAGAAATTTATCTTCTTTCCTGAAAGCTTCAATGCGTTTATTACTCCTGCCAGCGCCACAACCGATGTCCCGTGCCGGTCATCGTGGAAAACAGGAATCGAAAGCTGCTCTGCCAGCCTCTCCTGCACCACAAAGCACTTTGGCGACTCTATGTCTTCCAGATGGATAAGCCCGAACGAGGGCTCTAGGTACTTGCAAGTGCTTATTATCTCGTTCTCGTCGGTAGTCTTCAGGCACAGCGGTATCGCGTCCACCCCTCCGTACCTTTTGTATATGACTGATTTACTCTCCATGACCGCAGTGGCGGCATACGGGCCTACATTTCCCAAACCAAGAAGGCGTGTGCCATCCGAGACAATCGCTATCATGTTCGCTCTCGAAGTATACTGATATGTAAGGTCTGGAGACCTTGCTATGAGGTTTGCCACATCTGCTACGCCAGGCGTATAGTAAGTGGTAAGGTCTGAGGCGTTGTCCA
The DNA here is from genome assembly GCA_021816885.1 of Microcaldota archaeon. Lineage (GTDB taxonomy): Archaea > Micrarchaeota > Micrarchaeia > Micrarchaeales > Micrarchaeaceae > JAJYXL01. Next base: position 10,837 of record JAKAWS010000018.1, on the reverse strand, counting down.
TTGGGATGCGCGGAAGTATCTCTATCTTTCCCTTTGCCCTCCTATGCGCCTCTATCGGGTCAGTTGGATCCATGCTATACTCCTTTCGCGAGCTTTTTCGGATCGAGTATCCTCTTTAGCTCCTTTTCATCCATTATCTTTCTCTTAAGGCACACATCGATTATGCTCCTCTTTTTTGCGGCAGCTTCTCTTACTATGTCTGCCGCCTTTGCGTATCCTATGTATGGAGAGAGAGCAGTTGCTAGCTCTGCACTAGTCTCTGCGAAATATCGCGCCCTTTCCCTGTCTATCTTAATTCCTTTGACGCACTTGTCGGCGAACACCGATACCGCGTTGGATAGTATCTCTATCGAGAACAAAAGATTGAAGGCTATGACTGGCATGAAGACGTTAAGTTCAAGCTGGCCGGAATCTGCAGCCCTGTCAACCACAGTAGAGTTTCCAAGTACCTGAAAGCACACCATATTAAGCATCTCTGCCATGCTCGGGTTTATCTTTCCAGGCATGATGGAGGAGCCGGGCTGCACAGCCGGAAGGCTCAACTCCGCCAATCCTGCGCTTGGCCCGGATGCCAGCAGCCTAAAATCGTTTGCTATCTTGTTCAACGTTATTGCCGTATCTTTAAGCGCGTTCGAACAAATTAGTTCAGCATATTCGTTCTGCATCGCAGCGAACCTGTTCTTTGCTGCTTTGTATCTTTCGTGCTCGAACCTGTTTATCTCTTTTATCGCTGATGAGGCATAACATTTGCTGGAATTTATGCCTGTGCCGATAGCTGTCCCTCCGAGAGGCACCTCCATTAATGCCTTTCTGGCTGAGGCCAACTCCTTTATACAATAGTTTACTGATTCGGCGTATCCGGAGAACTCCTGGCCAAAAGTCATCGGCACTGCGTCCTGAAGATGGGTTCTCCCTATCTTGACTGTGTCAACCAGCTCTTTGGACTTCTTGCCGAGCAATGAACTAAGTTTTTGAAGTGACGGAATCAGGCTTTTCTTTACCTCGTTGTTTGCCGACATTCTAGTAACTGTGTGGAAAGTATCATTTGTGGATTGAGACATGTTTACATGGTCGTTCGGATGTATTATCCCGTAATTGCCCTTCCTTCCGCCCAGCATCTCAATAGCACAGTTTGCGATTACCTCGTTTACGTTCATGTTTACGCTTGTCCCTGCACCAGCCTGAAAAACATCCACCACAAACTGCTCCATCAGCCTTCCGCTTAGGATTAAGTCGCATGACATTGCTATCGCGTTGGCTCTCTTTTTATCAAGGTTTCCGCATTGGAGATTTGCGAGGGCCGCACTGCGTTTTAACACTAGATACTTCTTTATGAACGTGCTCTGGATACGGATTCCGGATATCCTAAAATTCTCTGATGCGCGTTGCGTCTCTGAGCCATAGTAGGCTGTGCTCTCTATCTTTACCTTTCCAAGTACGTCGTTCTCTGTGCGATATGGCACAAACACACCTAATTTGTTTCTGTGCAACTCTTTTTATATGTTCTCCGACAATCTGAGATTGTTACTGCTACTTGGGATGTAATGCCGGATTACAAAATGCATGAATCGGATCTTTTAATAATAGGGGCAGGGGGAGCTGGAATGAGGGCCGCCATATCTGCCTTGGGTAATGGACACAATGTCAATATAGTCAGCAAGAGCCTTATAGGGAAGGCACACACAGTAATGGCGGAAGGCGGCATCGCCGCGTCTGTTGGCGATGTTGACAAAGACGATAATTGGACCGTGCACTTTGCAGACACGGTTGTTGAAGGAGTGTATATAGGCAATTGGAGAATGGCTGAGATACTTGCGAAAGATGCGCCAGAGAGGGTATACGAGCTGGAAAGATTTGGCGCTGTTTTTGATCGTACGCCTGATGGAAAAATAATGCAAAGAGCTTTCGGCGGACACACGTACAGGAGGCTGTGCCACGTCGGAGACAAGACCGGCCTGGAGATAATAAGGACTCTTGAAGATAAGGTGCTGCACACAGACACTAGGATATTCGACGAAGTTTATATAACAAAACTTTTTGTGAGAAATGGGAGGTTCTGCTCTGCGCTTGGTCTGGAAATGAGGACTGGCGAATTTCTGCTCTTTAAGGCAAAGGCGCTGATAATAGCGACGGGAGGCTGTGGACGGGTTTACAAGATTACCTCAAACTCGTGGGAGTCTACCGGCGACGGGCTGGCATTAGCATATAATGCAGGGGCAGAGCTTATGGACATGGAGATGATACAGTTTCATCCGACTGGGATGGTCTGGCCTCCTGGCGCAAAAGGACTCCTTGTCACTGAGAGCGTAAGAGGCGAGGGAGGTATACTTCTCAACTCAAAACATGAGAGGTTCATGCTGAGATACTCTCCGGAGAAAAAGGAGCTTGATGCGAGAGATGTTGTCGCAAGGGCTAACTACTACGAGATAAAGGCAGGGAGATGCGGACCTCATGGCGGCGTCTATCTCGACATATCACATAAAGGCAGGGGCTTCATTATGAAAAAACTGCCTGGAATGTACAGCCAGTTCAAGGAGTTTGCTGGCGTAGACATAACCAAGGAGGCCATGGAAGTCGCTCCTACTGTCCATTATCAGATGGGTGGGATAAGGGTCAATCCTTACACGTGCGCCACGTCCGTAGAAGGGATATTCGCTGCAGGAGAGGTGGCTTCGGGCTTGCATGGAGCCAATAGATTGGGCGGGAATTCGCTGGCCGATATACTGGTATTCGGCAAACTTGCAGGGGATGGAGCAACAGAGTGGATGGATGGAAAAGAGATAGTTGTCCCTGACGAATCAGAGGTCGCAAAAGAAATAGGTAGGGTAAGAAATTTTATAAGAAATGGCCTTAACCCGTACGACCTTATCGATGAACTGGCTTCGGTAATGCAGAATTACATGGGCATAGTAAGGAATGGGGACGATATGAGAAAAGCGATAGACCTAATAGGGAATATAAGAAAGAGGTCAGAGGACATTGGGGTTAGCGGCGGGCTTAAATACAACCATGGACTTCTCGGATGTCTTGAACTCCAGAACATGCTTGTCGCGTGCGAATCAATATCAGTAAGTGCGAATATTAGAGAGGAGAGCAGAGGAGCGCATACGCGATCAGACTTTCCGAAGCGGAGGAGCGAATGGAAAGTCAATATCGTATGCAGAAAGAACGGAGAAAACCTCTCCACAAAGATAGTCCGGGTAGAGGAGATACCGGAAGAACTTGCGAAGTATGTAAAACCAGAGGTGTACGAGAATGGATGATGTTAAGGAAAAGCGCATGATAGAGATAAGCATATACAGGACTGACGGAACCGGCAGGGGCGAATACAAGGATTATGAAGTGCCGATGCAGGAGGGGATGGTCGTGCTTGATGCAGTAAGGTATGTGCAGGAACACATAGATACTACTCTTGCGGTAAGGTGGAACTGCAAGGCTGCGCGCTGCGGATCCTGCTCTGCGGAGATAAATAATATGCCGAAGCTCATGTGCAAGACTAGGATAGATACGATAAATGGAAAGATAAGGGTCGCTCCTATGGGTGCATTCAAAGGCGTGGCAGACCTTGTGACCGACATAAGCGAGAACTATCTAATAAACAGACAGATCCCTGAGTTCAGCCCTAAGGAAGCCGCTGTGCCGTGGAAGATAATGCAGATGGATGTAGAGAGGACAAAGGAGTTCAGGAAGTGCATAGAATGCTTCCTGTGCCAGGATGTGTGCCATGTCATAAGGGAACACAAAGCAGATTATGTTGGGCCAAGACATATAGTAAAGGCCGCATCGTTAGACATGCATCCAATGGACACTGTCGACAGGTCTGGCTTTCTGAACAGAGAGGCTGGAATCGGATATTGCAATGTGACGAAGTGCTGCCAAGATATATGCCCCGAGGGGATAAAGATAACAGATAACGCAATAATACAGGAAAAGGAAAGAGCGGTGGACCGCTTCTACGACCCGCTTTTCTGGCGAAAAGCGAAAAAGAGGTAAGACATTGGAGTTTGGACGAACGAAGAACGAGACGCAAAATGTTTATTCCGCTAAAGGAAGTGTCATACCAAGAGAACTAAAGGAACCGAACCCGAGACTCTGGGCATTTATCGTGCTGTTGGGCATCGTCCTGTATTTGATGGTGACATACCCTGTAAAGAGCTTCGATGGTTACGTTGATCCATTCTATGCACCCACAATACTCATACTTCCATTAGTCGGCCTGTTCAGAGTAACATGTTATGCATATAGAAAGGACTATCATAGGCATATCTTCAAGCATCCTATCGAATGTGCTGTCGGGTCTAGAGGAGATTCTGCGAGCAGGCCGTATACCGGGGAGACCGGTTTTTTTAGATTCGAGAACCTGCACAGGTACTTCTTGTATGTCTCTATACTGATACTCCCGTTTTTCTATTACGACGTATACAAGGCAGTTGCGTATAATAGTGCGCTGACGTTTGCTGCGTTACTTATTGCGATAAACACAATATTAGTGACAGTATACCTCTTCTCGTGTCATGCGTTTAGGCATCTGACAGGAGGAAGGATTGATTGTTTTGGGTGCAAGTTAGCAGGGCAAAGAAGAAAATCGTATTTCGATTTTCAGTCTTATTTCAACGCGCATCATGAGCAGCTTGCATGGATAAGCTTGCTTATGTTTATACTTGTTGACCTTTACCTGAGAGCGCTGGGAGCCGGCCTACCGATAAACTTTACCATACTTCATCTGTAACGTTGATTGCATGAAAATAATACCAAAAAGGATGAAACTCCCGGTCTTTATGTTAGGACTTACAATAATAGATGCAACGGGACTGTTGTACAGGTTCTGGCAGATCCCTGCCCCTTATATGGAGATAGGGATTGGGGTTGGCGCGATAGTCCTTTTTGCTTCGATAATAATTCCGTGAGAAGGAAGGACGGGATACGCTGAGATTGACGGTGTAAAAACAAAAAATAGGGGTATTTTGTTGTCTTGGAAATCTAATGAATCTATATGACCCAGACATTGCGGTGCTTTACCGAAAGGTATTTATAACTTTTTAGGCACTTCTTATCGTATCTCTTTCAGCAGATTGATTATAAGGCCTTTGAAATCGGCAACTTACATACTTTAATATTTTTTGCTGGATAATTGATGATTAATGGTGAAATAAATGGCAGATAAACCGCACATGAATTTGATATTCATTGGTCATGTAGACCATGGAAAGTCCACTACTGTAGGAAGGCTCCTTTTCGAGACTGGAGTGATAACACAGAGAGACATAGACAGGTACAAGGAGATAGCGCAGCAGACCAACAGGGCGACTTTCGAGTTCGCTTTTGTCATGGATAGCCTTAAGGAGGAGCAGGAAAGGGGCATAACTATAGACATAGCCCACAAAGACTTCGAAACTGCAAAATATTATTTTACGATTATTGACGCGCCAGGTCACAGAGACTTCGTAAAGAACATGATTACAGGGGCAAGCCAGGCAGACGCTGCAGTATTGGTGGTCAGCGCGGTAGACGGCGTACAGGCGCAGACAAGGGAGCATGCGATACTCGCGAACGTGCTAGGGATAAAGCAAATTATAATAGGAGTAAATAAGATGGATGCCGCAAAGTACGAACAGCAGAAGTTTGAGGAGGCGAAGAAGTCTGCGACTGACCTGCTAAAGTCGCTCGGAGTCAAGACAGATAGCATGCCGATTATAGCATATTCGGCTTACAAGGGCGACAACGTAGCAAAGAAATCCGAGAACATGCCATGGTACAATGGCCCAACTCTGCTTGACGCGCTGAACGATCTAATCGCGCCGCCGAAGCCAACTGACAAGCCTCTCAGGCTACCGATACAGGACGTTTACAGCGTGTCTGGCTTCGGAACGGTCCCAGTGGGAAGGGTAGAGACAGGAATAATGAGGCCGGGAGACATGGTATCGATAATGCCTGCGAACAAAAAGGCGGAAATCAAGAGCATAGAGATGCACCACAAACAACTCAAAGAGGCACAGCCAGGAGACAACGTAGGGTTCAACATAAAGGGCGTAGAGAGGAAGGATATAAAGAGAGGAGATGTGATAGGTCCTGCATCGAATCCCCCTTCGGTCATCTCTGAGTTTACAGCACAGTTAATAGTACTACATCATCAGAACGTGATTGCTCGCGGCTACACGCCTGTGTTCCACATACATACAGCGCAAGTAGCTTGCACGATAATCGACATACTCGAGAAGAAGGATCCGAAAACAGGACAGACTCTCGAAAAGAACCCAGAAACGATAAAGACAGGCGATATTGCGATAGTCAAGATAAAGCCGACCAAGCCGCTTTCTGCGGAGAAGTACAGTGAGTTCCCACAGCTAGGCAGGTTTGCCATACGTGATATGGGAGAGACTGTTGGCGCAGGAGTGATTCTGGACATAGTGAAGGTGTAATTGGATGGCTATAGCAAGGATAAAGCTATCCAGTATGTCCCACAAAGATGCCGATATGATAATGAGTCAGATAAAGAGCATAGCTTCATCCTTGGATGTGAAGGTAGACGGACCCATTCCGTTCCCGACAAAAATTATATCGCAGACGACTAGAAAGGCGCCGGCCGGAGAGGGAAGCCATACATACGAAAGATGGCAGATGCGCATATACAAGAGAATGATACAGATTAATGCCAATGAACAGATACTAAGACAAATAATGAGAATAACTGTGCCCGACACTGTTCAGATAGAGATAAGCATAAGTTGAAGCGTTCAAAGGAAGAATGATGGTGGAGAAGAGAGATATAATCGAGGCTTTGAGGAGCTGCAAAGACCCAGAACTTGATGCCGATATAGTAGGTATAGGCCTCATATATAATATAGAGAAAAAGGGAGACGACGAGATAATGGTAAAGTTGACCATGACATCGCCCATGTGCCCTGTAACATCACTCATACTTGCTGATGCACAGCTCAGGCTTGAAGCAATACCGGGAGTAAAAAGAGTCGACGTAGAACTGGTATGGGATCCGCTCTGGAGCCCGGAGATGATGGACGACGACCTCAAATACAGAATATAGCAGTTGAACAACCATTATTGATTTCACTGACTTCTTCTTAAGAAGGTTTGAGCTTTGCGAAGATGAGTAGCCGAATGTAGTGATATTGAGATGAATTTGTGAACGAGCGAAAGATATTTGATTCGGAGGCGACATATAATATTGACAGATATGAAAACTGAAACTGTTTTATTGCAGCTGCAAAGGGAGTTCAAGGACATGCAGCAGGAGATTAAGATGTTAAAGAAGAAGCTAGGCAGGTCTATTGTAGAGCCCGTAATTATTGAAAGGTTGGGAGAAAAGGATTTGACACCTGCACAAAAAAGGCATCTACACGAAGTTGACGCAGATGTAAAGGCAGGTAAGACAAACAAATTTGTTACGCTAGAAGAATTTGGAAGAGAAATCGCAAGACGTAAGGCTCATCCTTTGGAGTAACTTATCCCTCAGCGTATTTCTACCTCGACTATTACAATTAGGTCTTGTTCTTCGTATACTTTAAATATCAGCCGGTAACTGCCAATTCTCATTTTGTAAATTCCTTTGCCGAGTTTTTTGAGATCCGCATGTATCATAGGGTACTGTTCCAGAAGCTTTGCTACCCCAAATACTTTATCGCTAACATAGATCGGCATTCTGTTAAGTATAGTGTTGGGTTAGATGTGTGCCTCAAATGAATGGCATTCTAATTTGTCAATACACTATTTCCTCATCGGCTCTTTTATATTCAATCAGCTCAGATTCGCTAAACCACAGCTTAATCTCAGCAGAGGCTGTAGCGTAGTCCTCGGAAGCGTGTATTATGTTCTTAATGGGGCGCTCTGACGAATCTGCAAGCCCGTACGAATCTGTGGATAGAGAGCCGCGTATAGATGAGGGATCTGCGCTCTTGGGTTCTGTGCTGCCGACCATCTTCCTGACAGCGAATATGGACTCATTTCCCTCTATTGCCATGCATATGACCGGCCCAGATGATAGATATTTGATGAGTCGGGAGCGCACCTTCTGTCCAAGCTCGATTTCAGATTCCTTTAGTATTATCCCCTTTGCTTCAGAGGACTTCTTCGCTTTCGACCCTACGCCCCTTAGCCAATCCTCGCTGTCTGTGTAATGCCTGCTAACTAGTTCCTTGCTAGGAACAAGCATCTTTATCGCACAGACCTTCAGTCCGGCGGATTCAAATCTCGATATCACATTACCTATCAATCCTCTTCTGACTCCATCAGGCTTGATAAGAACCAATGTCCTTTCCATAAAACCACGATTGCGCTGAGCGCAACTTTATATAGTTGGAAAGGTATATAGATTTTTACAGAAATACTCGGCGTGTGACAAGAATACTTTTGAAATGATGATATATAGGGACTGTCTCTGGGCCAACCAGCGATATGAGATTTTGGCATCTATAGACAAGAGGTATCTTGAAGAAAAGAACAAGATAAGAGGAATAAAGAAATATATAGAGAGAGATTTTATGATAAGGCAGCCAATAATAAGCGTTTTAGGACACGTAGACCATGGCAAGACGACTCTGCTGGACAGAATAAGGAGTAGTGCAATAGCCTCAAAGGAGGCGGGCGGCATAACGCAGCACATAGGGGCAAGCGAGGTGCCTATACAGGTCATAAACGAAATATGCGGGTGCCTTCCTAAATTCGACAAGAATAGCCTAAAGATACCTGGCCTGCTTTTCATAGACACACCAGGACACGAGGCTTTTACCAACCTCAGAAAAAGAGGGGGAAGCATCGCCGACTTGGCAATACTGGTAGTGGATGTGAACGACGGAGTTCAGCCTCAAACTGCCGAAGCAATAGAGATACTAAAAGATTACAAGACTCCGTTCATAGTAGCAGCAAACAAGATAGACCTTATAACAGGATGGAAGAACGTAGAGAGCGCCAGCATAACGGAGACCTTAAATGGACAGGAACAGCATGTCAGGGACAACATAACGACAAAGATCTTCGAGCTCATAGGACAGATAAGCAGATATGGTCTTCAGTCTAACCTCTTCGATGAGATAACTGATTTCCAAAAGGAAATTGCGATAGTGCCAGTATGCGCACAAAAAGGGAATGGGATAGCGGAGCTGCTTATGCTTGTGGCCGGGCTTTCGCAAAGATACCTTGAGATGAAGCTTAATATCGACACCGACAGACCTGCAAGGGGAGGCATACTCGAAAGGAAGGAGATTAAAGGATTGGGTACTGTCATAGACATTATATTATACGATGGAACAATACATACTAACGATACTATAGCCTTTGCGACCGTGCAGGAGGAGGTAAGAACGGCTAAGATAAAGGCGCTGCTGAAACCGAAAGCGTTGGGAGAGATGAGAGACTCTCAAAGCGAGTTTGCTGTTGTCGGCAGCGTAAGTGCGGCTGCAGGAGTAAGGATAAGCGCAGTAGGGCTTGATGATGCGCTGGTTGGCTCTACGGTAATAGACTCTTCAGAGCCTGATTTCATAAACAAGATAAGGACTGAGATAACTGGAGTCTTCAAGACGGAAAAGTCGGGGCCGGTGCTGAAAGCGGATTCTATAGGCGGGATAGAGGCACTCTCTAAGATATTCGAGAACGAGCAAATACCAATAAGCAAGAAAGGAATAGGCAACGTGAACAAAAGAGACGTTTTGGACGCGTTCTCCATGAACGCGGTCAACCAGGCGTATGCGACAGTGCTCGCATTTAATGTAGGGGTTGATGGCGATGCAAGATCGAACGCAGAGAGCAGCGGAGTAAAAGTCATAGAGAAAAAGATAATATACGAGATAGTAGACCAGTACAAAGAGTATATGGCCGAGACAGATAGAAACAAAAGAGAGGCAGCGCTTGGAAAGATGATAATGCCTGCCGTGATTAAGACGATACCAAATTCCTGCTTTAGGATATCGCATCCGGCGATATTCGGGGTAGAAGTTATAGCTGGGACGATAAGGCCCGGATGCCCAATAATAAACGAAAACGGGGAGACTATAGGAAAGATAAAAGGCATACAGAACGATAAGTCGTCTCTGCAAGAAGCAAGGAAGGGAGAGAATGTAGCTATATCTATGGATGAACCGACTTTTGGAAGACAGGTAAAGGAAAACGAGGAGCTTTACACAAGAGTAAAGACGCAGGACGCTTATCTGCTTTTGGGAGAACTTTCGAATCTAATAAACGATGAAGAAAGGAAGGCGCTTGAAAAGATAATGGAGATAAGGAGACGAAACAGGGAGGGCGATATTTAGTTTTATCGGCAAGTGCCACGTTATTTGTCTAACATCATCTCCAAAAGCTTGGAATTGGGTCAGTTGTATAATGCGATTTGGTGGCAAACATATATACCTTTTCATTCAATATTTTTGTAGTTCATCGCATTCCAATCTGTCTTTCTCTAATAAGGAAGCCGGTATTGTACTGGTTAAAAATAGATAGAGAGATGATTAAGTATGAATAGCGGGAAATCCCACATTCTTTAGAGATGGGATGAAAGCGGGATGCCGTCATAGGAAGTACGCTGTCGATAAGTATATATAAACTGATAGAAAATATATTGCAGAACAAAAGGGAATGTAATGGAACTGGCAAGGGCATACAAATTCAGAATCTATCCCGACGCTACAAGGCAGAAGGAGATAGATGAACGTCTAATCCTCGCACAGCAGTTCTACAACAAGATTCTCGAGAAGTCAATTGCATCCTACCAGAGCGGAAAGACAAAGGTCTCGATGGCTCAGTTCAACAGGCTCGTCAAAGAAATAATTCAAGAAGACAAGAAATACCTGAAACTATACTCGCAGACAAGATGCGAGATAGAATACAGGCT
>JAKAWS010000017.1 GCA_021816885.1 Microcaldota archaeon | reverse complement strand
AGATAAGGACGAACGCCAGTACTGCAGCTATTATCAAGAGTGCCCATCCGTATATGGAAAGGTACTCTACGGTTGCCTGTTCCTTCGCCTTTTTCTTAATGGTTTTGGAGGTAGTGCGCAGCCCGAATTTCCTTACTCTCTCGACCTTTGACAAGATGTCCACCAAATTACATTGCTTATAAAGTTTAATAAGCTTTCCTTTTGGCTTTCGTAAGAAGTTGACATTTGGATTTATGAGATATCTTATCCTGCTAATGCTTTTTACTTAGAAACTCTTTAACCTGCAAGTAATACTGTTTGAACATGAATTCTACTAGCTATTTTGGATTATTAGTTTCAACAGACAGGATTAGCGAATCAAAATATGCTTCCTTATTGACCGAGATGTTAATTAGGGGAAAATGGTCATCTATCAGCATTTTGTTGAATATGAGCCTGCAAATTCTTTTGTTTCCATCAAGAAACAGGTGGATTTTATATAACTTATAATGCGCCATGGCTACCTTTTCTACAGGATTAATATCGCTGCCGCTATACCAAGCAAAAAATTCGCTTACTTACAAGCGACATAATAAATCAGGTAGACAAAAATATTTAAACTTGTCTACCTAACTGATTAGGTAGACGAAATCAGCATTTGGTGTCTACATAATAATATTAGCTTTGGTGGCGGGGGCGGGAGTCGAACCCGCGACCTCTAGATTTCTCGTCATAGCATATCTGCTCGTCACTCATAATGCTTTGCATATGAGTCTAGCGCTCTAACCAGCTGAGCTACCTCGCCTTTTCAAAAGTATCGTATTACCTATTTTTATACATTATGATTATGGCGGCATGTTTCTAGATAAATGTTAGAAAGTTCCGTAAATTCGCTGTGATTACAAATCCTTTATATATCTAAAAAGAGAATTAGAATTGGTGGGACGGATGGTCGGGATGGAGAGAATAGGAATAGTGTCGGAGGAGAGAAGGCGCAGAGGCAGCCTGGCTAAAGCAAGGGCAGAGGAACTACTGAAAGAAAGCGACTTCAGCGAGCTCTTCGAAAACGAGGGCATGCTGGAGGTAGACGAGACCGCATCCGTAGCGTTGAAGGCAGTATTAGCGGAGAAGGCGGCGGAATATGCCCAGGAAGCAGTAAAATTCACAAGAAAGAAAGGACTGAGGAAAGTAGGGGCTGCAGCAGTCTTAATATCGACACAGAAAGAAAGATGGTAAAGCCAAAAAGGGCGCCGAATCTGGCGCCTATGCCCCAATCTTGTGCCGCCTGCTTTTCTGTCTGTACATGTTTTTATCAGCTTCCCCCAACAGCTTTTTCGCCAACTCTTTTATCTTCCCCTCATCGTTTGGAAGTATGGTCGATATCCCTATGGAGGCCGCGACTGTGCTGGACGATTTGGATGGGATACTCGCGATATCCGATATCTGATCCCTAAACCTTTTTGAGAACATTTGGGCACCCTTACTTCCAGTATCAGGCATAACTACCACGAATTCGTCGCCACCGTACCTGAACGCGATGTCGTATGCCCTTTTCGTCGCCTTTATCACTCTTGCAATAGCTTTGATTGCGCGGTCGCCCTCCTTGTGCCCGCGCGTGTCGTTTATCTCTTTTATCCTGTCCCCGTCTATGAACGCTGCGCTGATAGGCTTCTCCCTTTCTCTAGAGAACCTGTCTAACTCTGCGTACAGCCGTTCTTCTCCGGCCTGCCTCGTGTATATCGAAGTCAGCCTGTCATACTCCATCGCCCTCAACCTTGTCCTTAAGGCTTTGTTCTCTCTCTTCAGGCGCTCTAACTCTTCTCCCACCCTAGTTTCCTTCTTTTTCGCCATACGTTTATTTTTTTATGGTAGGTTTTAAAAGAATTTGTTTCCAACTACTATCATGAAAGCTTATCTGTTACTTGCTATTCTGTCTTTTGCCATGTTTTCGTGCAGTTGTGCCTCCTATGTTGGGAACGCATCCATATTCGCGCCGGCGGTTCTGCTTAGCAACAACACAGGCACACTCACCACGATAAACCTCACCGTGACTACAGGCACCGGCTTGGTCAGCGTGAATGGGCCGCAGCATGTCGGGAACAGCACCATCCAATCCGCAGAAGACGCGGCAGCTTACGCTACTTCCTATCTGCACCTCAACAAATCCCATTACAACTTCGAGTATCTTATAGAGGATAATGCCTCTAGTGTCTCCGGCCCCAGCGCTGGAGCCGCCATGACAGTACTTGCCATATCTGCATTGACAGGGCGCTCTCTTGTTCATGATTTCACGATGACCGGGATAATAGAGCCCAATGGGAATATCGGGGCGATAGGAGGTGTCTATGACAAAGTTTCAGCTGCATCTGGGAAAAAGCTAAGTTTTGTTTTGGTGCCTGCCGTAGGGAACGGCTCTATCGAGGACATCATATACCTGATAACACAAGAAAACTTCGGCGTGCCGGTCGTTCAGGTCTCCAATATATCTCAGGCCTCCGCTTTCGCCTTTGGGGAGAAAAGCATTGTCGGTCACCAGACGGAATACAATTTCTATGTCAACTACAACGTAGACAGGATTCCGAATGCCACGCTATCATGCACTGGGCCGTGTTCAACCCCTTACTTCAAGAACATCCAGGATCTGACGCTCAACCTAAGCGATTCTGCCATTGCCAAGCTTTCCTCACAGAATGGATTTGGCGCGACAGCAAATCAGCTCGCTGGTCTTAACAACGAGAGTGCTTTGCTTGGCAGGAAGGGTTATCTTTACGCTGCCGCCAACATAGGATTCCTTGATTATATTGAAGCGTATACCTTTCTAGCGCATTCCACTACGATAAATGGAACTTTCGGACAACTCAACTCTACTCGCAGCTATTGCTCTGCCCTTGTGCCGCCTCAACTCACAGAAAAGAATTATCCTTATATAATCGGCGGTGTACTGAGGCAGAGCTGGGCTAACCTGACTTTGAACTCTACAGTTCCGTCGAACCTCTCGCAGATAGATACAGACACGCTGCTCAGAATGTCAGGAAACATAGGAGAATCATATGCGTGGTGCAAAGCTTCATCCCTTATGTACTCGGCCGCTGACGCTATCGGAGGCGCGCCTGTAGCTTACACTAACGCATTGCCGGGCCTGGCAGCATCCAGAATAGACAGAGCGGCCTCGCACCCGGGATTCTATCTGAGCTCCGCAAAACAATTGTACAAGAATGGGGAGTATGGTGCAGCAATATATGCTGCCGATTATGCGTATGCTGCCGGAAAGGCTGCTCTGAAGGCGAATGCGACTCCATCTGCACTCGTGTCCATGGCGATATCCATCGCCAACAATTCCACATACGGCATATGGGGCACACAGTTCTCCGGCGAAGCGCTGTTCGATGTGAATGAATCTAGACTTGCCAGCAGCAACTCCAGTAGCTCATATTATTATGCGTATTCTGCGTACCAGACAGCTCTTCTCGCCAACCAGATCAGCAACGATACGCGCAACATCGGATCTGACCTTAGCCTTACAACAAGCAGCACCACCGTACCACAAGCTGGCACTGCCTTGGCCCAAACCAGCTACGGAACAATACTTGCTATAGCATCTGTTGCTATATTACTCTCTATATTTAGTCTCATCATAGCGCTCGGGGCTCTTTTCAAGAACAGGTCCACTGGCAAACCGCAAGTAATAAATAAGAGAAGGAGCAAAAGGTAGATACTATTGGTGATTATATAGACAGCATCTTACCAGGGAAGGCATGCGTATCTTGTGGAAGGCTTTCCCACAACTACACAGAATTCGATTGTCCGAAATGCGGCAACAGCGTCATAATAAGGTGCGAGCACTGCAGGAGGAGGTCTAACGCCTACAAGTGCAAAAAGTGCGATTTTGAGGGACCTTGATGTCTAGTGTTATGGTGCTTTTCAAAGTCTACCCGAAGGAGGGCTCTCTAGAAGCAGCCTTGGATGAGATAAGAAAGAAGCTTTCCCCGAAAGACATAAAAGAAGAAGAAATAGGCTTTGGGATAAAGGCGATAAAAGTCCTTTTCACTTACGATAATGCGAACATGACCTCTTCTCAGATAGAGGATAGCTTAAAGGGGCTAGACTCGGTAGAGGAGGTAGAAGTCGAGCAGGAGAGCCTTCTCTGACCGGCATTCGGTTACATTGCTGTTCGCATCAGTCTAAGGTGTTCCGATGATATCCTCAATCAGGCTTAAGAACTGGAGGACGCATAAGGACACCTCTATGGAATTTGGGAAGGGAATAAATCTGATTGTAGGGGTTATGGGTTCTGGCAAGAGCTCTGTCATGGATGCGATATCTTTTGCTCTCTTTGGCACATTCCCGGCGCTCAAACGCGGCGACATGAAAACAGAATCGCTGATAATGAACAGGCCATTGCAGGAATCAGCAGGGGAGGTCAGACTCACGCTTGAGCTTGAGGGCGACCATTATGAGATAATACGGACAGTGCAGAAAAGGGGAAGCTCCGCGACCCTCATGAAGAACGGTAATGTGTTCCAGACACAGCCAGAGAGGGTCACAGAGGAGGTAGCAAGCCTGCTGAAAGTAGATTACGACGTGTTCTCCAGGGCAGTATATTCGGAGCAGAACGGCCTGCTCTATTTCCTTGATATTACAAAGAGCGAAAGAAAGAAGCAGATAGATGGTATGCTTGGGCTTGATCAGTTTGCAAAGGCTGAGGAGCGCCTGACCACAGTGATAAACAGCATAAGGTCGATGCTGAAAGACGAGGAACATATATTAGCCAACATAGACACAGAGTCGATGAAGGTTGGCATCGGAAAAGTGAGAGCCGATTTTGAGAAGGAGGAAAAAGACCTTGAGAAGGTGAAAGCTGAACTCGAATCCAGGACAAAAGGCATGATCTCCGCTAAAGCCAAACTTGAGTCAACAAAAACGGAATATAACAGAAGGGTAACGATATCGGAGGAGATCGAAAGGGCAAAGGCCCGGAGGGAGACGATAGAAAAGGAGATAAAGGAGATAGGTAGCCCATCCAAAGACGAAGAAAAGATAGATGAGATGCTACGTGCCGCATCCGAAGAGGAAAGGGCTGCAAGAAGTGTGTACGAGAAAAAGCTCGAGCTGGAGAGGGATTTGGTAAGCAGACTCGCAGGGCACAAATCTGATATGACGCATGCAGAGAGATCTTTGGAAGAGAAGAAAAAGCTCTCTGACGAGCTTGGTAACTCCGATCCAGATAAGCTTAAATCGGAAGGCGAGGCGCTTGATGCCGAACTAGACAAGCTCTCAAAGGAGCATGTCTTGCTCGAGGGCAAGCTGAGCGAGACAAGGGAATGGACAATAGAGCTCAGGAAACATATAAGCGTATGCCCTGTGTGCGAGCGCGAAATAGACGCGCAACTTAAGGAGACTTTACTTAAGGGCAAGGACCAGCTGATCTCTGAGGCGCTATCCGCTGCAGAGCGGCTTAAGTCAAGGATAGAGATGCTAAAAGTAAAGCGCTCAGCCAAATACGAGGCGTACAACAACTGCGTCTCATTGAGAAAAAGGCTGCAGACGTACGAGAAAGCAGAACAACAGATGGAGGAACTTAGGGCAAAGGTCATAAAAACAGATGAAGAGCTCGGAAAGGCGAACGCCTCGAAGATTATTGCGGATTCCAGCCTCAAAAAGGCCAGAGAGCTGCTCGAGAAGCTCAGGAGCACCAAAGAAAAGGCTGAACTGAGGAACAGGCTTTTGGCAGACCTCGAGAATACGACGCGCAAGCTTGTCTCCGCCGAAAATGCAATAGAGTCCGCAAAAGCAGATATTGATGAGCTTAACTCGGCCCAAGAGGCATACGCCATAGAGAGCAAGGAAGCAGGTATTGCGCGCGCAAAGATGGAGAGCTCGGCGGCGATGGTCCTTAAGCTTAGCGAGGAGGTAAAAATGAGGGAGGCCGAATTGGAACGCCTCTCTTCTGTAAAAGAGAGGATAAGGAAGAGGTCATACTATCTGGAAAACCTAGTAAAATTCAAGAAGGCCTTAAGCTCGGCGAGTGGGAATCTGAGGAGCGAGCTCATACACTCGATAAACGAGATGATGGCACGGCTTTGGGACGATCTTTACCCTTATGGCGACTATAAGTCGATCAGGATAAACGCGCAAAACGATGACTATCTGCTTGAAGCCGGGATTGATGGTGGAAATGGGACTGACTGGGTGCCGATAGGAAGCGTAGCGAGCGGAGGAGAGAAGAGCGTAGCCTGTCTTGCGATGAGGATAACTATGGGTATGGTCATCGTCCCGAACCTAAGATGGGCCATACTTGACGAGCCTACGCACAACATAGACTCGAACGGGATATACAGGTTGGTGAGCGTGTTTGGGGAGTCTCTGCCAAAGATACTCGAACAGGTATTTATAATAACTCACGACGACAAACTTAAACAGATAGACAATGCAAAGGTCTACCTTCTCGAACGCGACAAAGAGGGCGGTTCTGCGACAAGAGTGAGCTGTGTTTGACTCTGACAAAAGCTGCCATTATTCTAAAGAATTGGACCGTCTGTCAGTTCATATGCCGAGCGGAATCTCTAGCTTCTTTATCTCGACTTTGCTTATGTTAGTTATGTGACTGAGCTTCGATGATATCTCTCCCTGCAACTTCTTCTCTATCACACTATCCACTATCTGGTCCGAATTGTTCTGCTCAAAGTAGCTCTTGAGCATGCCTATCGCCTCGACTCTTATCCCGTCCTTCTTCGATGTAGCTATCCTGCCGTTCGCTACCGCAATCAGCTTTACCACCATCTTTACGTTATCCTTGGTCGTCAATGGCGCCACCAACTCAGATATCGTCTTGTGCCGCCTCGTGAGCGACCTTATGTAGCTGTAGAGCTGCTCTACGCAGATAAGTCTTGTCCTTGCTGATTCTCCACTCGCTTCATAGATTTTTAGCTTCACGTTGGTGTACATGTGAGCCGGATTATTAGTTATTGAGAACAGGTCTACAATCAGGTTGCGGTTCGATACCGCAGAATCAGAATTGGCCGGTATCTCGCCTATGCTCACTTCCTTGAACTGCTTTGGCGCAGTCACGTTGTACCATTTCTTCAGCTTCCACTTATCCACTTTTCCTACAGCCATCTAATCAAGACCTCCCTCTTATGAGCAGCTCTGCCTGCTTTGGATCATACCTCCAATTGCTTGGGAGTATACCTTTCCTTATATAATACTTTGTAAGCCTCCATATCTTCGCCTTTACTCTTTCCATATTAAGCGTGTTCGATTTGTCCTGCCTGTTCTTCTCTATATGCTTGTTCAGGTTGATGGCCTTGGCCATAAGGTTCATGAGATCTTCCGGAATCGGGGTTGAGGCTTTCTCTTCTTTGAGAAGCTCTGTGATCCTTCGTCCCAGCGTGCTTTTCGGATAAGGCACCCCATTTTCCCTCTTGAGCCTTTCGCCTATCGCTGTCGGACCCATTCCCTGTCGGCTGTACTGGAGTATCAGCTTCTCTGCCTCCTCCTTTCCAAGCTGGGATTTTATCTCTGTACTGCCGTCTAGCATCGGCTTCCTTGATTTTGACTTCCCTTTCTTTTTAGTATGCATCCTTGCCATTAAAAACACTTGACTCTAAAGTTCTATGCTTACTTGCAGTCCGTCGCCGCTCTCAACGGAAATCTCGGAGCTTTTGCAGATGCTCTGGAGCTCTTTCTTTGACGAAAAGACTACGGTATAGTATACCTCAGGAACATTTATATTTATTCGTTTTACCTCTTTGTTGAGCGCGATTCTCGCCTTGCTCCGCTCCTTCCTTACATCACTGATTATCGTGTTAAGCATATTACCTGCATCGCTGTAATCGAAATCAACCAGCGCGCTTTTGAATACAAGTCCATTTATAACGTAGTCTGCCTTAGATTCCCTCTCTCTGTACTTAGGGAACTCGTTCATGAATATGCTCTCTTTCGAGAACATAGAGTTTATCTCCTCGGCAGCATGCGGTATCATTGGAGAAAGCATTATCAGCACGCTCTGTAAGACGTGGTGAAGAGTATAGACGGCCGCCTTCCTGCTGTTCATGCCTGAGCTTGAGTCGTCCCTCACCCTGTACTTTACGTTCTCTATGTAATAATCGCAGAACTCATGCCAAAAAAAGTCTATGAGCTTGTTCGATGCTTCGTATAGGTTCAGCGCGTCGTACGCCGCTCCAATCTCCTTCGTCACATCGTTCAGCCTGTTCATTATCCAAAAGTCGAATACTCCGAAACTCTTATGCGGTTCTTCTTTGGGAAGCTTTGTCTCGCCGAGCGCTCCCTTCACGAAAAGCGCAGAATTATAGAGCTTTGATATGAAACTCTTTGAGTATTCTACCTCACTGTACGAGAACGGTTTATCTTTTCCTATGCCGCCGCTTCCTGCGACCCAGAGGCGCACCGCATCTATTGAATACTTATCTACAAGCGCTTCTGGAGATAATCCTGTACCCAGACTCTTATGCATCTCCTTCCCTTCCTCGTTGAGTATCATATTGTGCACAAGCAGGTCTTCAAAAGGCTTGTCGCCGGTCAGCGCCACTATCCTAAATATCGTATAGAATGCCCATGTCCTTACTATGTCGGTGCCCTGTATCCTGACTGAGCACGGAAACGCACGGGTCATCAGCTCTTTGTCATCTGGCCATCCCGATATGACCAGAGGAGTTATGGCAGAGTCCACCCAGACGTCGCATACGTCCTTCTCCCCTTTTATATTCGACGATCCGCACTTTTTGCACGATCCGATTTTGGGCTCGTCTGACGCAGGGTTAACAGGGAGCTCCTCGGCCTTCGGAGGAATTATCTCTCCGCAGTCAGCGCAATACCAGAAAGGTATAGGAGTCCCGAATATCCGGTTCCTCGAGATGTTCCAATCCCATTCTATGAAGTCGGCCCAGTCTATGAGGCGCTGCTTCGCGTTCGGCGGCACCCAGTTAATGGATGACGCTGCCTCCTTTATTTTGTTGGCCGATTCCTTTGTCTTTAGGAACCATTGGGTATATGACAGAAGTTCGATTGGCGTAGAGCACCTGTCGTGCGCCTTTACCGTGTGCTTCATCTCCTCTCTCTTTAGGAGGGCAGAGTTCGCCTCCAGCTCTTTTACTATCGCGCTTCTCGCTTCAGGTATGTCCATCCCCGAGAACCTTCCCGCGTTCTTGAGTATGCCGGATTCGTCTATCGCATCAACCAGCTGCAGTTTGTGCCTGTAGTACATGTTTATGTCATTCTTGTCGCCAAAGGTGCATACCATCTCTGCACCGGTGCCCATCTCCTTGTCTATCGAATTGTCGGATATTACCGGCACCTCTTTTCCGTATATCGGAGTCAGCACGCTCTTGCCAATGTATTTTGAGTATCTTTCGTCTTCCGGATTGACTGCAAGAGCGACACACGCATGCAAAAGTTCGGGTCTGGTGGTAGCTATATCTATATGATGCTCCTTCGAGCCTTTCCTTTCTTTCAGTTCAAATCGTATGTAATTGAAATAAGTATCCTTCACTATCTCGTTTATTTCTTCCCTTGCTATCGAACTTCGGCAACTGGAACACCATTCGACTGGATGTACGGCTCTGTATATGTATCCTTTCTCGTACATTTCTATAAGGGACAGCTGCACTTTCTTTCTGTAATCTTCCGACATCGTTATGTATTCGAGCGACTCGTCAAAGCTGGCCCCCATCCTAAGCATCTGGGATTTCATCAACATTATCGTATCCTTCGCATAATCGACACACTTCTTGTAGAAGTCCTCCCTTGGCATCTCTTTACCGTACCTCTTCTCGACTTCCAGTTCGACTGGAAATCCTTGAGTGTCCCACCCCTGAGGATAAAGCACGTTGAAGCCCTTTAGTCTCTTATATCTCGCTATGCTGTCTATGTAGGATACCCAGAACATCTGCCCCATATGCATCCCACCGGTCGTGTTCGGCGGCGGAGTATCTATCACATACATGGGTTTTACCATGTCGGTTCGGTCGAACCTAAACATTCCTTTCTCTCTCCAATATGCATTCCACTTCTCTTCCGACTTTGGGTCATACATAGAATCTAAACCAGTAAATGTAGTAATCAAAAAAAATAAAAAGGAAAAGGAAACTCAGGATACAGGTTCGCCTAGCGCAAATCTGGCTCTGACTTCTGTCACTCTTATCTTAAGGCTGTCGCCTGGCTTTGCACCCTTTACAAATATGACGAAACCATTGACTCTCGCCACTCCGTCTCCGCCAGATGCAGATCCTTCGATTGACACTTCTACCTCGTCTCCGGCCTTCACAGGCTTCGGATTGAAGTATGCCGCCTTCATATGGCCGTTCTTCCGGTCGCGGCCTTCTCCTCTATCTTCGTATCTTCTTTCTTCTTCGTCCATTCTTATCTTTCTCGTGCACAGTATTCTGAGCACAATATAATTCCGCTCTACAGATTTAAATATACTTCTATTCAGCCAGATTCCGGACAATCCGGGAAATAAGGGTCGAATTATGGTGTGGCGGTAGCAGTATCAATTGCGGTTTCATCACAGTTGCATCCGGCTTTCTGAGACATCCTGCTCTAGATGCTCTGAGGGCTCATTCAATTACTTCTACGCCTTTTACCTGTACAAATCCGAAATCAAAAGCGGCTATCTTGTCTATGCCATTTAGCTTCATTGCTGCAATTGTTGTACAATCGGTAAAGCTGAGTTTCTTCCTGGCTTTTTGTGCCCTGAATATATTCCATGCAGCATCAAAGAGGGTTTGGTTTATTTTTAGGATTTCCAGGTTGCTAAGACGCTCTCCAACTGCAATTGCTTTAGATATGTCTTTCGTTCTGGCCAATGTCAGCGTCACAGTTTCGTCAAAGATATAATCGGTGATAACTGCGGTGCCGTAAACCCCGGTAACGGCATCATTCACGATTCTGACTGCATCGTCGTGTCTATCGTCTAACTCAACTTCAAATCCAAACAGCACACCAGTGTCTAAGACTATCATAGTTTATCGCCGTATAGGACATCATCAACTTGCGTGCTCCAAGAAACTGGTTTTTTTGTCTTAATTATGCCGTTTATTTCTAATAGTTTTTTAGGATCTTTTGCTGCAGCCTTCTTATCTACCATTAACTCGATAATGACTTTTGAGAAACTCTTCTCCCCTTTTCTTTGGACCAGCATGCGATATGCAGTATCCGACAGCATTACTTGTTTTGGCATATTATCACTATGTATATGTATATATATAAATCTTTGCTGGCTGCGCCGCATTTTTATTTTTAACTATTACTAATAGCCAATTTTAACCTTTTAGACTATTAGCAGATTATAAAAATATGAATCCTAAAAGAAGATCATATGAGATTTCCCATTCACGAAGTCAAATTGCAGATGTATTTTTTTTGTATACAAACACAATACATAAATATCTTCTTGTTCACAATTAATTAGCGATAATATGTCAGAGGATACGGTCGTTATAACGGTAAGGGTGCCAAAAAGAGTAAAGCTTGCCATGGAGAAAGCAAAAGTAAACGTTAGCAAAGACGTAAGGAACTATTTAGAAGCAAAAACGAAGTCTATAGAATTGCACGAATTGCTCCCCGATATTTTTAAAAGAGCCAAAAAGAGAAAAGTTCATTTGGATAGCACCGCAATTATAAGATACTACCGTGATACCAGATGATAGTTCTTGATGCTTCAGCCATGGTAAAGCTTATCATAGATGAACCGCATTCTGATTTTGCTAGGAAAAAGGTTGATACGGAAGCGAAAGAGGACGAACCTATTTATGCTCCTGATGTTGCATTAGCTGAAACAATAAATGTAATATGGAAATATTCAGCTTTAAAAGGCCGTGAAGCAGTAGAGCCTTATAAAGCATTAGCTGATTTGTTGCTCGTTTGGGACAGAATCACTATCGTAAATACAGAAGAGTTGGCTTCCATAGCTCTGAAGTTATCAATAGAACATAGAATGGTCATATACGACGCCTTATATGCAGCATTAAGCAAATTATATAGGGCACCCCTTTTTACATTCGACAAGAAATTAGAGAACAAAGCAAACGAGATTGGTATAGAACTAGTAACGCAATAGAATTTAGGATGCTTTGACATCCCCTACTTACTAATTGATTTTTCCGACCGAATACCCAAAATGAAAGGTCAAACAACATTTGGTTTTAATGTTGTCAAAGCAAACATCGTGGGCTTTCTATGTATTACA
>JAKAWS010000016.1 GCA_021816885.1 Microcaldota archaeon | reverse complement strand
ACTACACTAGTTTCATCATCTTCCACTACACTAGTTTCATCATCTTCCACTACACTAGTTTCATCATCTTCCACTACACTAGTTTCATCATCTTCCACTACACTAGTTTCATCATCTTCAACTACACTGGTTTCATCATCGTCAACAACCCTAGTTTCCTCATCGTCAACAACCTTGGTTTCCTCATCGTCAACAACCCTGGTTTCCTCATCGTCAACGACGATAACAACAACAACAACAATTGCGTGCTTTTGCGTTGCCTAGTGATTATATGCTAAATAGGTTTTGACATGGAAACTAGATTGACAGGAAATGATTATGCATATCAGACTAGGAGATACGGGGGAAACCGCAGACTATATCTTCTTGGGATACTAATAATAGTCGCTTTGGTACTAATTCTACTGGTTACTATAAATCAAAAGCCAATCAATACAGGTACTTCACCATCAGGAATAAACTCGTCTATGGTATCTAGTTTTCTCGGAGTTTACAATGTTACCACCTTGCCGAGCTATATGCCAAAAAGCAGTACAGGCAACTACAACGTAAACAACCAGCTAAACAGCTCTTGCAATAAGCAGACTTATGATATTGGCTACTTTGGCAACTCAACCGGTATATCTTATCCATACTTTGTATCTTTCTCTGTGAGCGTCATAAACGAATCTAATCTTCCTGCCTATTCCTCCATCTTCCGTTCCAACAATGGTTATTGCAGGTCTATTATATCTCTTATAAAGGATAACTCCACTTCGATTGTGTCTAACTACACATACGATGGAGTAAAGATATATAGAAGGCTGTTTACTGGATTCACTCCGGCAGGACTCGTTCTTGTGCAGAATGAGTCTATGCCAGGCGGAAATAGCAATCTTTACTGGTATATGTACACCGCCCTGTACAAGAACACAAAGTTGGAGCTTTTTGTTGGTGGAGTTTGGGGAAACCAGAACGAGACTGCCAACAACCATTATATGGACGATTTTGTTTCGCGCTACCTTTCTTCTGTTGGCGGATAGGTTCCTTTGTGTCCAATCAATATTATTCGAATCTGGCGGGATTTCCAGGCGTAAGCTTTACACTTTGGCCTTTTGAACCTACAACCATCCAGTTCGAAGCCAGGCGCGCTGTCCAAGTTGCCACAAACCTTACAGAGTTCTCATGATAGATATAAAAAAGATATAAATATGAGAGAGGCAGCTAACAATATTGTGCTACAATGATTAGTAAAAGGCAAAGGTCCACCAGACACGAAGTTGCAGTGCTGTTGGGTTACCTAAGGCAGGAAACTCCATCCCTAAGCAAGGAAAACACTAAATTCGGATTTACAGATGAAACGTTGGAAGTTGACGGCAGAACTCTGTACAGAATAGTTGCATTAAAGGATTTCAGTAATATTAGAAAGGGGGAGATTGGGGGATTTATAGAAAACGAAGATAACCTTGATTTTAATTCTAATGCATGGATTGCCGATACTGCGCAGGCTTACCAGCATTCGAGGGTTTCAGGCAGTGCGAGGCTTTCAGGTAATACGAAGCTTTCCGGCAATATAGTGCTTTCAGGCAATGCTGAGCTTTCCGGCGAGGTGCGGCTTTCCGGGTATATGGGGCATAACTTTCGAACTACAGAACAGGTAAATGCATATGTGGCTGAGAAAGTTAAAGAGGATGAGAAAATTGCCAAGAGGATACGCGAGATAAGCGCACTTCGTTCGAAACTTTTTCGTCCGTGACATTGGAAGAGAACACTTCGCTTTCAAATTAGTTTATCGGATCTGGCGGGATTTCCAGGCGTAAGCTTTACGCTTTGGCCTTTTGAACCCGCAACCATCTGGTTCGAAGCCAGACGCGCTGTCCAAGTTGCGCCACAGATCCATAATGAATTCGATGGCAATTTTTTTAATCGTTTGCCGAGGCAAAGGATAGCAGGCTTGACTGCCTTATCCTATCCATGGTGCTCCATCTGCTTCTCAAATGCTCTGAGAAGGTCACGTTCCTGAGGTTTTTTCTTATCGCCTCTATGGTCCTTGAATCTGACGGATAGCCAGAGCCTATCTTGAATCTAAGCTTTCGTTCCAATATCCTTATATCCTTATCTCTTACCGTCTTAGCTATTATGCTTGCTGCAGATACGACCGGGTATTTAGCATCAGCCTTGTGTTCTGATATCACCTTTATCGCTTCTATATAGTCTCTGCTTCGCCTGTTACCGACATATACTGGCTTGCTGCATAATTCC
Source organism: Microcaldota archaeon (assembly GCA_021816885.1). Classification (GTDB taxonomy): domain Archaea; phylum Micrarchaeota; class Micrarchaeia; order Micrarchaeales; family Micrarchaeaceae; genus JAJYXL01. The sequence goes on along the minus strand of JAKAWS010000016.1, from coordinate 10,156 downwards.
TTTACCCTTATCCCAAAGCGTTCTTGGATCACATCCGGAGAATCTAGATACACCTTATCTGCCGACTTGAGTTGGACGATGAGCTTGGCAAAATGGTATGCTTCTAAATCATTAAGTGATATGCCTTTCGACATCGCCTCATTTATCTCTTTGGGCTGTATCTTAGAGACAAGTATTTCCGGGCATATCTTTTGGAGTTCCTTGTATATCTTTTCTCTCTTCTCTCTAGCAAGCATCTTCGAGTCGCGCACACCTATGTCTGAGAGCCTACGCTCTGAGCTTTTATTGATCGCCACAACTGCTACGATAAGAGGTCCTACAACTGCGCCCCTGCCTGCCTCGTCCCCTCCGCCAAGGATTATAGAACCATCCCCTTATGTCTACAGGGATTTTCTATCAACCACTATGTAGTCGTTGACCGCAAGTACTGCCGTGTAAGGGACTTTGAGTCCGCCGCTCTCCTGCTTCAATTTGTTCGCGAGTGCGCTGTCAGGGTTGGGTTCTACGACAAACGCGTTTATCTTTCCCGTTACTGGACTTATGTCCGCGTCAACGAACCTGCCAACATCGTACCCATCGCTGGTAACTATCTTCTTGCCTACAAGCTGTCGCCCTATTATGAATTTTACCATCTTAACACCTTTTTCTTAATATTAATGCTAACAATTACTTTATAATTCTTATTATGCCGTGATTTTTTCTCCTCTGGAAGCCCATATCTATTATAGCGGTTGATTTAAAGAGCTTCTGATAAAAAATGTAGAGAGAGGAATAGGGGATTTGGCGCATTTCAACGCTCTACGAGAAAGATTTTGTTTGTTATGCCGTGCCTTGTTCTCCTTACTGAATTCTTGTTCTCCAAGCTTTTTATTATCCTATGCACCTTTACTTTTGAATATCCGCTTAGGCCAACCAGATCGGACTGCAGGACCTGTCCTCTGCGCGCTTTTATTATCTCGAAGATGTTGCGCTCTCCTTGACTCAACATACTATTCACCAACACGTTTTTCTGATGTCTCGACTTTAGCCTGTCTTCTGATCTTATTCGCGCCGCATGGAGCTTCTTATCGAGTCCGAAGAGCATGCTTCCTGATGCTAGCAGCAGAGAGCCTCCGACTAGCGGCATTATAAAGTTGAATGCCACCCCTATTACGTTTATGCTTAAATCTCTTATAGAACTTATCAGATAGTATCCTTTCAAGAAAGCGAGGAATAGGACCGCCCCTCTGACTATTGCGGCAAATATCAGTATTGCGCCAACCGATGTGACTATAATAGCAAACCAGTAGTCTTTATTGTTTGGTCCTTCAAGCATAGATATAATTATCATAGGGGTTTTAAATTGTTAATGATGAACTTATGTCCATGTCCGTAATAATCAAGCAGAAGCAGGCGAGGATTTTAGAGGCCGTGAAACAAAACGCAGATGGAATTAGCGTATCTGGGATTTCCAAGGAATCCGGTGTCACTTACGTGCATGTCTGCAATTTTATAAATGAGTGCGAGAGGCTCGGCATATTCAAATCCGAGCGAAAGGGGAAGACAAAGATGGTGGCTCTTACGGAGAAGGGAAAGTCGATTGCAGATATGGTCTCCGGGATAGAGACCGCAATTGGAGTCAGTGCGTTGCCAGTGCGTGAAATCCCAAAACAAAATCTGTAATCATAGTCTTATTATCGGGGTCATGTTGGTCATCCCTATGCTCTGCAGTAGACGTTCTGGATTGTCATAGTAATCCTGGACCGATTCACTTATCTCTCCTATCGTCCGCTTCCCATTTTCGTCAAGCTTCGCGAGAATCAGGGCCCTTAGATGCTCTTCTGCAATTATCTCCGATGGGTCGACGCCTATCGCTTTTGAGAGAGAGTCTCTGTAAGAGACACTTGGGAGCATATCAGACGACTTTTTGGTCCGGTAATCGTATCTGTAGAGGTCTGAAAGGAGTATCTGCGACTCCCTTCCCGATATCTCTGATATCTGCACAATCTTCCTGGCGAGATGGCTGTCTACCTTTACTCTTGATAGTACTAAAATTGCGTCTATTACTGATATGATGTCATCCGGTACGCTCATCGGGGAATGCGTGAGCCTGTTTATTACGTCTCTTGCAGATGATGCATGTATGGTGCACACGGACATTTTCCCTATGTTCATCGCCGATACCATATCCTGTGCCTCGGCACCCCTTACCTCCCCTATTACTATCGCATCTGCCCTCATCCTCATTGCTGCCTTTATAAGTTCGCGCAGGTCCATCTCCTCGTTTGTCTCGAGGTTCACACTGTTCTCGAACAGTGAGGTGTTGAGTTCGTATGTATCTTCTATGGTGACAATTCGCATGTCCGGCCTGAAGAATGAGAACATCGAATTTAGCAGTGTGGTCTTCCCCGATGCAGCTATGCCCCCCAGCATTATGTTCGCTGGCCTTATCCTGAAACCGTCGAGATATAGCCACAATCGTGCGGCCATGTTATAGTCCAGCTCTCCGAGATTCACGAGATCCAATATACTTAGGGGCTTGCCACTAAAGTTTCTTATTGTTATATCGTAGCCTTTCGGGGAATATACGATACTTGCCCTATTCTTGGTCGGAAGGTGCACATCCATTATGTTGCCTGACGCAGCCTCGTTGGTCGCATAAAGCCTCAGCTTCTTTACCAAAATCTCTAAATTCTCCTTGTCGAACCTTATGTCGCTGACCTTCTCATAGCCTTTCTGTGCGTCATATACGAATACGTTATTCACATTATTGACCATTATGTCTTCGATGTTCCCCATCTTCATGAACGACGCGAGCTTTCCCATGTCATTTATATCATCGAATATCGCCTTTATCTCTGTCTCGGCGATTCCTGGGTCTATCTCCTTCAGCACTACGGACAAGAGTGCGAGCTTCTTATCTTCAGTCAGGTTGACAAACTTTCCCTTAAGTAAGTCTAACGCTTTTGTTTCTATTCCGTAAAGCTTTTTGTCCATACCCATTACCATATATAGAGACCCTTGCTGTTCTTATATATTTTTCTGTGGACACGATTTCCTATTTAGGATGCGGGTGCTATCGCATCGAGTATTATATCGGGATTATACTCCATTATGGAGTCGTATGATTCACCGTTGCAGAAGAAGGCTATTGGTACTCCAGTTATGTCGGCAATTGATATCGCGTTTCCGCCTTTTGCGTCGCAATCTAGTTTTGTGAGTATTATAGCGTCTATCTTTATCGATTTCTGGAGTTCTGATATCTGTCTTGATATTGCATTGCCTGCGGTGCTCTCTCCTACAAATATCGTTATGTCGGGCTTTGATACCCTTACCATCTTTTGTATCTCCATCACCAGGTTCCTATTGGTTTCCTGACGGCCCGCGGTATCTATCAAGACTGCGTCTATGCGGTGCGCGCGTGCGTACTCTATCGTGTCATAAGCCACACTGGCAGGGTCTGCGCCGTATCCGCTCTTTATGACCGGAACGCCAACACTCTTTCCGTGGTGTTCAGTCTGTTCTATCGCTGCAGCCCTGAATGTGTCGCTCGCAGATATTACCACGCTTAGCCCGCTGTGCTTTAGTAGATGTGCAACCTTCGCTATCGTGGTCGTCTTTCCTGTCCCGTTAGGTCCGATAAAAAGTATTTTGGATGGCAATCCGAACTCTTTGTTTTTCCTGATCAGTCCTAGCACATTCGGACTTTTGCCCGCGCTCTCCAAAACGTCCAATAGGGCGGTCCTTACATCAGCGTCTATCTCCTTTCGTATGTTCTTGTAATCGAACCTATCTGACTTCAACCTCAATTTTAGCGATTCAGAGAACTTCTCCGCAGTCTTTTGTGCCACGTCAGACTGAAGCATCGACATCTCTATGTTCTGTGTAAGGTCGTCTATCTCTGAATCGTTCAAGGAGACATTCTTGAGTATTGTTCCTTTTATCTTTGTAGCTATTGAGAGTTTAATATTGCTTTTGCTGCTTGTTTTTGAGTTTTGGTTGTTAGATGCGGTCCTGTTTGTCGCATTGTTTTCTTGCATGGCCGGCTGCTGCATTACACTTTCCGGAAGTTTGGTTTCAGGTGCTGCGTTCTGGCCTTCATAAGCAGAGTAATCCATGGCTTTGCTGTCTACAGGACTTTCGTGTGCTGGTCCTGGCACATCTTTGTCATGGTGTTGGGCAGGGGATTTGCCATCTGCTTCTTGTTCCAGAGCGGTCCCATCAACCTTCTTATTTATAAATGAGTTCACAACCCCTGATATCTTCTTCTTGAGCAGGTCAAACATCGGCTTACCTCGAAATGCAATCTAGTATGGTCTTTAGTATTATATATCCATCCCTGAATGTCTTAAGATTGCTTTCTCCGCTAATCCTCACTTTCTCAAAGCTCGGTATTTCTATGATGTTAAGGTTAGATTTCTTTGCCATTATGCTTATCTCAGTCTCTATCCCAAAGCCGTTTGACCTCAGGTCCAACTTCTTCAATACATCCTTTCTGAAAGCCCTATAACCATAACACAGGTCCGTATAATTGGCACGGTATATCGAATTGACTAGGAATACGAAGAATTTGTTGCCTAGTTTTCTTATTATGGATATATCGTCGCTCCCGCCGCCTGTTATGAATCTTGATCCCATGCATATGTCATAGCCTATGTCTATCGCAGTCACCATAAGGTTTATCTCCTCTGGCCTCATTGACATGTCCGCATCTATAGATACGAGTATCTCGCCTCTAGCGGCTTCAAAACCAATGCGCAGTGCCCTTCCTTTGCCTGGTTTAGAGCGTATAACTCTCGCTCCTTCTGCCATTGCATACTCTATAGTCCTGTCGATTGAGTTGCCATCCGACACTATTATCTCATAGTCTTTGCAGAATAGCCTCCCCTTTATCGCGGCAATCGTCTTCTTTATGTTTTTCTCCTCGTTTAGGGTCGGAATCACTATGCTTATGCGCGGTCTTCGTCTTGGCATCTCATCTTACCTGTAACCTATTTCTGTTTATGCGCAAAGAAATCAATATCAATGCTACGATAGTCGCTACCACGGCGATAACTCCGTATATCAGGAGCGGACCGGATACTGGTGGCGGCGCGTCTAGGAATGTGAATACATAGGGCTGCGTAGAATAATGCATGCTGCCAGATAGATATGCTGCGTAGAAGCCCATGCTGAATGTGCCATTGATCGATGGTGTGCTTATCGGTTTTATCGTAAAGTTCTCCAAGATAGTAGATTTTGGTGGGATCGTTATGTTCATAACAGAAGGCGAGACGTTGAAATCGAACGGGTAGAATGCGTAAACCTCTGCGTTTATCTGCGTGCTGCCAAAGTTGGTTAGGTTGACTTTTGCGCTATCGACCCCGTAAGTCAATCTTTTGACCGAGACATTTGTTATGAACAGGCTTGAGGCATCCTCCTTGTATATGTAATATATGCACGGGAAAACCGCGAATAAGGTATGACCTCCTTGCATATATTCATAATCGAAAGTGCCAACATACTCTCCGGGGACTGAGAGGTCAGACAGAGGCAATGTGATAGGTATAGGGCCCTGCTTTATATAATTGAGCTCTATGGGTTGATTGGCAGTTGCGGCACCGCTTATATTCACATATAATTGCCCTGACGGATTGTAATTCCCCGTGCTCGTAAGGTTGAATATCAGGGTATTAGAGGTGTTGGTTATTATCTGACCGCTAGGGCAGGAACCAGTCAGGCTTACGGTATAAGCGGCGTTGCCTGTGCCAAGCATGGAAATGAACGCCCCGATAAAGATTGCATACAATAGATATCTCATTTGATTCACCTGGGAGACCAATTAGATTTGCGCTTGCTTCTGTACATGACCTCTGTCGGTTATGACTATTCTTAGAAAAGTATAAATAACAGGATTCTTTAGATTACTCTAATGGAAAACTTTAATAGGTTTGCAGGGTTGGCTCTTACTGCGATAAAAAGCAATTTTGGGCAGCTTGATAAACCGTACAAACTGAACTTTGCTGTAACTTACTGGTGCCAAAGCAGGTGCCTGACCTGTAATATATGGCAGATTAAACCAAAGGGCGAACTCAGAATAGACGAGATAGCGGAGTTCGCAAAGAAGAACACCAGTTTTAGGTGGTTGGAGCTCACCGGCGGCGAACCGTTCTTGAGAAGCGATATAGTAAATATTGCAGAGGAATTCTACAACAATTGCAAGGGGCTGTACATGCTCACTATGCCTACTAACTCGCTTTGCGACCGCGCTATGGTAGAGAAGAAGCTAAGGAAGATACTTGACCTAGGAATACCTAAGGTCATAATGACCGTAAGTCTTGATGGGCATAGAGATTTGGAGGACAAGATACGTGGCGTGAAAGGAAATTACGAAAAGGCAATGAGCATGTTTGACATGATACACAGCCTGAAAGGAGAATACAGAAACATCGACCATTTCTTCGGTTACACGATAAGCAAGTTTAACCAGGGGGAGCTCAAGAGAACTATCGATTCAGTGGCTGCAGACTTGTCATATGTAACTCCAAACGACTTCCATGTGAACATGGGCCAAGTCTCATCGAATTATTATGGAAACGAAGAGATGGGGATAACGGCAAATAACGTTGATATAGTGAACGATATCGAGACATTGCTAAGGATGAGGAAGAGAAATAATAGCGGAATCGGAGCTGTGGAGGCATCGTTCCTGAAGAAGCTTCTCTATTACGCGAAGACCGGCAATCCTCCGCTTCGCAGCAGGAGTTTAGATGCATCGCTGTTCCTAGACAGCTTTGGAAACGTGTATCCATCGATAATGTGGGATAGGAAGGTCTGCAACATACGTGACACGGGCTATGACCTATCAAAAGTATGGAGATCGGATGAAGTAGACGCGCTTAGGAAAGAGATAGCTGACGGGAAAGAACCGAAACATTGGACCGCGTGTGAGGCTTATCAGTCGATAGTTGGGAACATAACCAGTATGATATGAGATGCAGGGGTTGGGGTTTCCAGGAATTTGGTAAAAATCACGATTAGAGGGATTAATCGAAATCTAAAGACTATGGGTTTCTTCGGCAACTATTAATTATCATTTGATAATTAACTTAACACACATATTTAAATATCCTCTCGTACAAATTACTAACATGCAAACAAGCGACTTTGTAAGATTCCTGATTGAAATGCGCATGCCGGTATTTACCTTGGACGACGCGGTAAAGATACTGCAAAAGAATAGAGCTTACTCCATACTTTTCCTCCATAGATGCGTGAAGAAAGAGCTCATCGGTAGAGTTGAAAGAGGCCTATACTATGTGAAAGAGCGGTACAATGAATATGAGATAGCGTCGCATGTTGTAAATCCTTCGTATGTGAGTATGGTGTCCGCACTTGCTTACTACGGCTTGACTACGCAGATACCTAGAGTGATCTATGTGGTTTCTACGAAAAGACACAATAAGCTTAAGGGAGTTGCTGGTTTTGACATAGTCTTCAAAAAAATAAAAAAGGACATGCTGTTCGGATACCGGAAGGAAGCTGATGGAAACATATTCATCGCAGAGCCGGAAAAAGCATTGATCGATATATATTATTTCAATGATGTCAATGATCTCGACCCGGCCGCGCTCGAAAGACCGACCAGAATAGACATTAACAAACTTATGCTTTATGCGATGAAAAGCAAAAAAAGGTCAGCTCTCGTTGGAATCACAACACTGCTGAAAGAGCACGGATATGCAACGCAGGCCAAAAAGTTAGCCATTTTAGCACAAAGGGATAAGGTGAGTGTATGATTGAGAAGGATGAACTTCTGAAAATGAGCATTTACGAACAACCATATCAGAAGGAGAAGGACTACGTGGAAGAATTATTTCTTGGTGAAATATATGCTACAACGGGCGAGTTGGCGTTCAAGGGCGGAACAGCACTCTCTAAATTCTATAACTCTATAAGATTCTCTGATGATCTCGACTTTTCGTTGATGCATGGAAATGACGAAAAACTGCATATGCTGATTGATAATGTGATAGACAAGATTTCTAAGGAATACCCTCTGAAGATTATGAGGAAGAAAAATAATGCGGATATGCTTGTGTACGAGCTTAGTGTAAGAGGCCCTTTATTTGAGATGTTGAATAAATATCAGCATCTGAAGATAGAGGTAGATAAGAAGGCTTCCATTTTTGGGAAAATAGAGGTATTTAGAAGAAATCCTGCATACAGAGACTTGAAACCATATGTCGCAGTAGTTATGAGCAGAAAGGAGATACTATCAGAGAAGATCGTCGCACTGCTTTTTAGGCAGAACATTAAGGCGAGGGATTTGTACGATATCTATTTTCTTGCAAAAGGCGGAGCAGATTTTGAGGTCAGCATGATAGATAAAAAGATGAAGGAATATGGCCACACATTCACAAAAGATAGATTGCTTGCCAGGATGGGGCAGTTGGCCTCCATATGGAACAAGGAACTGGAGAGATTGCTTCCAGAGAGTGATTTTGTTAAATACAAAGACGTGAAGGAATATCTTATGGCACGCTTTGAAGCTGCTGGGTTAATCTGAAACGGATGTCTTCCAGCAGTTCTGCGCGGTAACATTACCAGAGCTCAGACGGAATGCCGCATTATAGGTTGCGGGATCACGCCTCTTATCCTCAACTCTCTTCCATGCCCACAGCTCCGCAAAACGCTGCTAAACTCGAGGATTGCCTTGCTGAACTTCAGCCCATTTCTTACAGTTCATCTCGAATCAACATGTAATAAAAGTGCAGGGGGTGAGATTCGAACTCACGAAGGCGCTAGGCCACAGGATCTTAAGTCCCGCGCATTTTTCTGTGGTTAGCAATCCAACCAAACCAGACTTTGCTACCCCTGCTTTAAGCATACATCGAAGGTCCAGCCTGTTCTGAGTCGCTCGCATATGCCTGATGAGCTTGCTTATTCTTGCTCATTATCTCGTTTATCTTCGATTCCAGTATCTTCGCCTCTTTCGCTAGTTCAGATGTGTCTATCTCGAGCTTTATGAAGCCTTTTATCGCCTCTATCGCGAGTTCTGCGTACTTCGGGTCAGTTATCCCGTCCCTTACCGGTATTAGCAGGTTTAGATTGTCTATGCCTTCCTGTTCTGATCTAAGCATGATTAGAGCGCTTACCCCTGTAGATATCCCCTCAGTTACGGGTTTGATTCCTGCCTTCTGCGCACGGTCCGAAAGAGCCTTGGTTGAGGTAATAGAGAACACACTATTAAGATATTTTTCGTCCCCTTCTTTTATCGGCATCCCACCAACCGATATGATCTCAGATATGCCGCTGCTCTTTATGAATGCGATTATCTTCTCGGACATTTCATACGTAACATCCGGTGGCAGTGCGAACTCAGCCAGTATGTATACAGAGTTTTGCTTCTTAGAGTGGTATATACGTATTGGGGGCATCGGCCTCCCTCCATGTATAGATACAAGCGGCGGGAGCGAATCTCCGGCAACATATCCTATATAATCAGGCTTTATCTTCTCCACGATATAGCTTATGCTCATCGGGCCGACCAGTCCGGCACCCGGAAACCCCTCAATCAGCGTAGATCCCTTAAGCTCGGCCTTCTTAATAAGTTTTATATCTATCGTAACATCCTCCTCAACTAAAGTTGTGAGCTTCCAACCAATGTTTTATGGCGTATAGTGCATGCTTCGCCGGCAATTGCTCTCTCGCGGAAGGTTTTATATTGCCTTTGCAGGCTTGACTTCCCAAATTGTACTTCGGCAGGCGCTTTCATGTTTCCCATCTACATCGCATTATATTAGCGTTTTCATGACACGCAACTAGCATTCCACCTTTGTCGTGGGCTCTGCCCTTATATGCACCTTAAAATTTATATGCGTTTCCGCAGTACGCTCCGTCTTCCCATGGGGCGCTGGCCGCCTATTCTGTTCCTTTGCATCCCTGCACGGAAAAAGGGCTGGGCTTCTTCCAAAATAAACTGTTCGCTGTAGTATAATTGGATGAGAAGGATTTTTTCGCTTGCGGTTGAAAACATTAGCGGAAGGCTATAAAAGCTTTCTATGCAAGGATGCAAGCAAACGTGTTGTGAGTGAATGGACAAAACAAAAGGGTTATCCAATGGTCTAATTGCAGGCATTGCTGTTGTCATTGTCATAGTCGTCTTAGTTGCCATTCTGCACCATACTTCCTCTCC
>JAKAWS010000006.1 GCA_021816885.1 Microcaldota archaeon | reverse complement strand
TCTGCGTCTTCTTCCCGGGCCGCCCGCAACCCCGCATGCTCATGAATTTCCGAAGATGGCGCCTACCCCCGAATTCACTTTTGACTCTTCGGCCTTGATGAGCTCGATCATCTTCTTCTCTGATTCCTGGCTTGCGCGCTTTACCGTCTTGAAATCGTGCGAGAATCGCCTTTCTGCACTTTCCTGGAACTCCTCGCCCGCATTTATGTATATGTAGTATTTTCCGTCGTCTATGCCCATTTCCCTTCCGTCCCTCATCAGGCATTCCTGCTTGGAGAATATCACTCCTTTGTATTCATCGTTGAGCAGCGCATTGTATTCGTCCAACGTTATAGATTTGTCCGTGGCCGGATTGTATTCTAAAAGGCGTTTTACCGCTTCTGCCTCCTCTGCCGCGCACTCGTATACTCTGACTGGCAATCCATCACTCTATGAGCCTGGCGTTTATGCATCCTTCTCTCGACGGCCTGTTTGTCACTACTGCCTTCCCTTTGTCGGTATCCAGTACTGTGCCTTTTGTTATTATGTTGAGCCTTGCGAAGTTCCTATTATCCTTGGACTCCAAGACGTTCTTTATCGCGGCTTTGACATATGTCTTTCCGGAGAGCAGGTTCACGAATCCTGCTGACTTCAGCACCTTTGTCCGGCTTCCGCCCTTGTGCCTGATTGTCGCAGTTATGTTCTTGTCTGACGATTTTGTCGCGGTGAAATGACGACCGCGCTCGCTCCTCCTGTTTCCCCTGAACTTTATCTTCCTCTTTCCATTCCCGCTCTTCTTGGTCTTTGATGAACGGTTTCTCTGTTTGCTGTATACACTCATTCTTACACCAGATAAATAGGCATTGGAGTATACCAACATAGATTAATAAACATTCTGACTGACGATAGGGGTTCTGGCGCGAAGCACCTTACTCTACCATATCTTTGACATCTTCCCCATCTACCACTGTCCCGTACTCTGCCATTACCCTCGATATTATCCGCTCTTTCGGTATGCTTGGCTCCCTTCTTTTTATGCCCTCTATTATCTGCTTGATCTCTGCCATCGTCTTCTTTTTGAGATGCGACTTATATATTATCTCGGATGTTTTGCCGCCTTCTGCCAACCCCTTTATCAGCTCTTCGACACCTTTCTTGGTTATCTTTCCCGATGCGTACTCTTTAAACGCCTTTACAAGCTCTGCCTCTTCTATACTGTCTGTTTTATACCCGTTCCTTGATAGTTCTACGAATTTTTGAAGGAGGATGTTTGCTATGAACTTCTTTTCCGCCTTCGTCTCGGACGAGAGCTTTTTGTATAGGTCAAGCCTGTATGAGGCAAGCATCTGATTGGCTAGTTCTTCGCTTCCAAGCTCCCTTTTGAATTCGGATAAGGTACGCTCTATATCCGGCGAGATCGTGTGCGCCTCTTCACGCACGCGTTTTTCGATCGTTACAGGCAGAACGTCAGTCTCTGGATACATCCTTGCGCCCCCGGGTATCGGTCTGAGGAACTTTGTGGTAAACAGCTTTGTGTCGTGTACCCCCCTTGTCTCGCTTGGAACGCCTTCTATCGCCCCTTTTGCCCTTCCTGCGGTATAGAATATCGCGTTCTCTACCTGCGCGCCTTCCCCTGTTATAATTATGAATGCGTCGTTTTTCTTTGCTCCGAGCTCTTCCCTGATCGCCTTCTCCTCGGCAGATGTTATCCCGTAATCCGAGAGCTTCTCGTCGCTGTGTATTAGCCCTTTTACTCCTGCCATCTTTGCATAGTCGCTTATTTCTGTTCCTAGCCGCCGATCCGGATTTACCTCTTTCCCCAATAATCCCCCAAAACCTTCAAGCTTGAAACCGTATACCGCGCCGCCGCTCTGCAGATTTGAACTTATCAATCTTGATTTTGTCTCTTTTAAGATCCTTGTTAGGGACTTTGCCTTTTCCACCTTTGCCCTTCTTCTCTTGAGCTCCTTTTTTATCTCTGTCAATGCTATCTGCCGCAGCACCTCGTTCTCCACATACCTATCCAGATACGCAACCTCCTGCAGCCCCTTTATCTCTACGCGCGCGCCATCTGATATTGATACGTTCACGTCTTGCCTTATGGATCCGATGCCTCTTTGCACCCTGCCCGTTATCCTCATCATCTTCCCTATATACAATGCCGCCTCTTTCGCCTCCTCCGGATCTTTTATGTATTGGTCTGTATCTATCTCTATCAGAGGGATTCCTATTCTCTGGCAATCATATTCTGCTACTCCTTGTTCGGTCTTTATTATCCCCGCAGACTCCTCCTCCAGAGATATGGATGGAATGCGCAGCGTGCGGCCGTGGAGCTTTATGCTGCCGTCGAGCCCTACGACCATGGTCCTTTGGAATGCGCTTGGATTGCTTCCGTCGACCACCCCCTTCCTCATAGGCTGCACCTCATATGGTATTTTCATAGAAAGCGCATCCGCCATTGACAGCGCAGTAAGCAGCGCATCCCTGTTTATCTCTCCCGGCGGCTCTTCGTCTATGTCGACTAAACAGGCATTGTTTCCGTTTATCGCATATACGAAATCCCTTGATTTCTTCTCTTCGAAACTGGCCGACATATCTATGTTTCCTAGCTCTCCTGCCACAGCCCTCTGCCGCCTTGTTATTTTCACTTCTGGAGATGAAAGGTTTATCACTGCAGGACATTTGCAGAAAAGTTTATGCTCTGTCAGAAGGCGCTGATGTATCTCTAAGCCGCATAGGAAGCCAATGTCCTTGTAGTCTATCTTTTTCGCGTCCATCCTCATACCAAAAACGTGTCGTATTCTGTTCGCTCTTTTATCTCTCCTCTGAGGTTCTTTGTCAACATCGCTGCAGCCTTATCTCTACCGTAGTTACCTAGAAGCCACCCTAGCTTGACATACGCCGTCTCGGGGGTCATATCCTCGCAATGTATGGCGCCTGCTTGATTGAGCAGGCGCAGATTCCTGTACACAGAGCTGTTTGTGCGGCCATATATGCACTGTGTCGTAATCCCGACTATTATACCTCTTTCCGCGGCGGCCCTGATGTTCTCGAGCCATGACATCTCCTTAATTTTTGTGGAGACGGGGGTATGGCCTAGGCCGGTTCCCTCTATTATAATGCCTTTGTACCCCTTTTCCGCAAAAAAGTCTATTATCGATGGATCAGAGTTTGGATGTGCGACCACTATGGCGGTACGGTTTTCGAACCCGGTAATCATCTTTATCTTCTCGGACGTGCCGGACGCCTTTTTATAACCGGATATGTAAGTTATCTTACCCTTCCTGTCTACCTTGCCTATCGGCCTATCGTTTATTGGTCTGAACGCATCCCTTCTTGATGAATGCATCTTTCTGGCTTTTGTGCCCCTGATGATATTGCAATAGTCGTCTGAACTGGTCGCATGCATGCATAGGCTTACCTCTGCGATATCGGATTGCGCTGCGGCTGCAGAGGCGCAGAAGAGGTTCATGAAAGCGTCGCTCGATCCGCGATCGCTGCTTCTTTGCGCGCCAGTCATGACTACTGGCGAGTTTAATCCATCAAGCATGAAAGAAAGAGCCGCTGCTGCGTAATGCATTGTGTCTGTGCCCATACTTATGACTGCACCCTTCGAGCCGCTATTCAATTCGTCAGAAACCCTCTTTGCCATCTCGGACCACTCGGAGCTTGACATATCCTCGCTGGGGATGCTGAAAAGGTTTCTTACCTTTATGTTTGTTATCTCTGATATCTCCGGTACTTCATAGAGCAGCTCCTCGGGCTTTGTCAGCATATACACTCCGCCTGTTGTGTAATCTATCTTGCTGCCGATAGTCCCTCCGGTGTAGAGCAGAGATATGTTCGGAAGCTCCGTCCTGCTTTCAATCTTCACTTGTGGAAATTCGGGTTTCCTGTTCTTGGTTCCCTTTTTTGATATTTTAACTTCAGAGAACTTAAATGCGATGTTGTATCCATTTCCCATCTTTATGATGATTGCGTCGTCAGCATTTGCCTCCGTATTAGGCATCAGCACCCCTTCAAACTCCTTTCCCTGCACACTCACCGATATCGCATCGCCGATCCCTATTCCTCCCTTATCGAATGACTCCTGCACCTTTTTCGAGTACGTTCATACCACCTTTCCATAGAGCACATTTGAGCTTATTTTGAATATTTTTCCGGAGTATGTTTTTCCTACCGACAATCCAAGATCATGATTAAAGACGACTTGCTTGTAGGATTCGGTGCGGCCGTTGAATGACATGTCTGTCCTTTCTGTTATCCGGCATTTATATGTTTTGCCCATGTACTCTGCATTTAATAGCCTCTGGTTATCGTGTATTGCCTTTGTTGCGATTATACTGCGCCTCTTTATCTCCGGGTTGGATATCTGCGGCAGCGCCGCTGCGCGTGTCCCTGGCCGAGGAGTGAATTTGGAGAGATTCACAGTATCAGCCTTTGCGCACTCAATAAAATTGAGCGTTTGCTCAAAATCATCGGCCGTCTCCGTCGGGTAACCAACAATTATGTCTGTCATGAAGCTTACGCCTTTTACTCCCAATCTTATCTTTTTTAAATAGGCATGGACCATATCAGCAGTATATCCCCTCCCCATCTGACTCAAGACTTTGTCACTTCCAGACTGAACAGGCAGATGCACAAACTTGTAGAACTTGTTATTTCGCATAGCCTCAATAAAGTGATCAATGTATTTGGGCAGGTGCTCCGGATTAAGCATTCCTATCCTTACAGAGAAGTCGCCCTCTATCTCTGCAATCGAGTCCATGAGTTCTGCTATGTTGGTCTTTTTGTCGAGACCGTACGCACCGATATCCTGCGAGGTTACCTGTATCTCCTTTGCGCCTCTCATTGCCGCGAACTTGATTGCATTTATTATCGATTTTTCCGAAAAGCTGTTGAGCGGACCTCTTGAGAACCGGGTAGCGCAGAAACCACAACTACTGAGGCACCCGTCGCTTATCGGTATCTGCTCTATGACGTTCCCGAAAGAGTGCTGGCCCAAAAGCCCTGCCCTGTCCACTTTCGAATAATCCCTTATATGTGCGGCTCTCCCCTCGCTGCTCTCCCTTACGACGTATCCAATTTTTTCTATGTTGGGAGCGGTTATTATGCTGGCCCCGGGAACGAGCCTCGATATCCTTTCCGGATATGATCCTGCAATGCAGCCCGTAGCAACAATCCTTTTTCCCTCTGCGGATTTTTCCTTTATGTAATCCATTATCCTCCTTTCCGCCGAGCTTTTTACTGTGCAGGTATTTACGATAAGCACATCCGCATCGTCTGCGTTGTCGCACACGCTTATATCTTCCCCTTTCAGGACCGTGCTTATTATCCTGCTATCCGCATGGTTGAGAGGACACCCGTATGTTTTTATATATGCCCGCATAATACCTATCGTTATTTATTGTAAGTGGTTAAATAAATATGCTTAGGTGAAATATTATGACAAAGCTGTGCGGAAGATGTAAGAAGGAGGTATTCAAGTTCGAGGTATGCAACTACTGCAAGAGGGATGTATGCTTTGACTGTGTAAAAAGCTCGCAGAGCGCATCCAAGATCCGTCGCCTAGTAATATGCAAGGATTGCTGGTCGAATATGAAGACAAGAAAGGCATTCAAGAATAAGGGTTCCGCTGCCGTCCTTCCGATATCCTGAACGCTATTTCTTATTTTTTACTGCCAAATATATGTGGCGATTGGATAATCGAGAGCATGTATAGCGGAAGTTCCTCATACAAGCATGTAGACAGGATCATCAAAGGCAGGTCAAAACTACTCATGGTGTGCACGCCATACATAGATAGACACTACATAGATATGCTAATAAAAGAATCAAGGAGAAAGAGGGTGCTGCTCATATCCTCAAAGGCGTCGGAAGAGAAGCTTAAGCGGCTAAAGATGACCGGAGTAAACAGGGATGCAGCCTTCTTCTCTGTTTTATATTCGTTATTTCTCATTGTAGTATACCCCCGTTGGACCTTGTTCCCGATTCTCTTCTTGGCGCCGCTCCTAATCTCGTTGGTTATTCTAATCCTGTCAGTTAGAGGAAATATGCGCGTTAAAATAATAAAAGACAGATTTGTGCATGAAAAACTGTATATCAGCGACGGGATTGGAGCCACTGGCAGCGCAAACCTGACTTTTGCGGGCATGCATATGAATGTAGAACATATAGACATCATCTCAGACAGGGATAAGCTCTCTGCCTTACGGGCTCATTTTATGGAACTTTGGCGAAGCGATTAGGGCAGGGGTTTTTTCTGCTGCTTTGTGGCTTCCTGCTTTGCCTGTTCGCTCAGGGCGGCTTTGGGGCTGACCTTCACCTTGGGCTTTTTCGAAGCAAAGAAGAATGCTGCGGCGCTATTGAAGAGTATGCTCGCTAATATAACCATAAATATTATGTTTATGAACTGCGCTGTTCCCGGAACACCATATGCCAACGGCAGAGTTGCCAAAACTCCTGCCCCCATGCCCCTAGACACCATTGTTGATATCTGCGGCATCTCTTCCTTCTGGTACTGGGATTTGAATAAGGCGACAGGCGTTCCGATAAACCTCGATACTATAAGCAATACGGTTATACCAAGGCCGATCAGCATGGAAGAATAGTTGCTGAACGAAACAAGCGCACCCAAGTAGACGAAAAAGAATGCTGCGGTAAAGAATGTTATCAAGTTATTGAAACGGCGCGACTCCGAATTCAATGTAAAACTGTTTGTGTCCTTGTATTTGAGCCATTTGAATATCTCCTCTCCGTTTGCTATCATTATTCCGAACACCAGCGCAGCTATAGGACCGCTCCCGTTGAGGGCTTGGGTAATTAGAAATATGATGAATGCGACAGCTAGCGCGCCTGCATAAGAATATTCGTAGCGGTCGCGCTGCAGGTACCCCATTATAGGTATCCATATGAAACCTGCAACTGCTCCCATGACCAGGGATATAGAAAAACTGGATATTACAGAGCTTACTACAAAATTTAGAGAATAGTTATTGAGGATTATTATGTTGATTATTGCAAGAGTGAGCACTATCCCGATAGGATCTGTGAGTATGGATTCTACAGTAACAAGGTTCTTAGCCTGAGGGGAGAGCGAAGAGCCTTTTGATATTATCGGGATCACGGCGGCGCTTGTGCCTCCAACTATGGCTCCAAGCAGAATTCCGTCTATCAGGCTAAATCCGAATATGTATGCGGCGGCGGCCGTAATCGCAGCTGCAATCACGAAATTGACGACTGCCAGGAGCATCGTCCTTGAGATCGACCTGATAAACTGGTATATGTTCAGCTTAAGCCCTGCATTGAACACCACTATCAGGAGCACGATTGTCGATACAATCGGACTAAGCCCTACAAGCAGGGAGTTTTTTAGTATTCCAAACACAGGTCCAAGCACAAGCCCAAACGCAAGCAGCCACACTATAGATGGAAGATGGCTCTTCCTAGCTATCATGTCCCCTATAAAACCTATGACTACAACTCCGGCTATGCCAGCAGTGTATATGTCTATTGATGAGGTTATCAACCCATAGCACCCGATAACCTACTCTCCGCGCGATAGTTTAAATTGTTTTAGGTTGAGGTGTGCGCCTTAGCTACATCTCTTGCATGCAATCCATTTTGGAGGGGTTGGCAGTACAAGGTCTGTCTGTGTAAAAACTCGCAGGCACGTCAATCATTTACATTGTCGTTGACATCTATCAGATATGGATCGTACCTATCAGGACTGGCGGCGCAACAGGGGAGCTGGCGCGCATTGTCTCTGCTTGTAAAGCACGCTTCGGAGCCGCTTTCGTGATCTGGCGGGGTAATATATCCGCCTTCAGTGTCATATGTGCATCGATTGCGTTCGCATAGTATCCCGGACGTCTCATCACTGGGACTTATGCGCAATAGGCTCTTGACGTGATTATCCTGTTTTCGCGTGCGTGTAATTTGTTCCATTAGAATATATTGGAGGATACGGTCTTTAATGGTTTAGGGTTTGTGTGACATCTTGAAATTTGTGCGGTGATGGGGAAACGTGCGCACGGGAATTTTGCGAGGGTTTGGATATAATTTGTACCGTACAGTTTCGATGATATGTACGGGGCATTACATAACTTTCAAAAACAAACAGTTATTAAAAGCTCTTACCACATTAATGGAGTGGAAACATGTTTGAGATTGTGTTAGGACGGGTTTCGGAGTGGGTGCAGAACCTTGAAAGCGTGACACACACACACACACACACACACCAGAAAACCCACGCCGAAAAATAGCTCATTCTAAAGACGTAAAGGTAGGACTGAAGTCGCAGTCTGCGATGGAATATCTGATGACATACGGATGGGCCATACTCATCATCGCAATTGTGCTGGTAGCGTTCTTCTCCCTTAACCTCTTCAACCCATATACGTTCTCCCCGAAGGCGAGTCCTGGAAGCTGCCAGATACTAAGGCCGAACGGGCCGGGTAGCAACCTATTCGTGTCGGAGGTCGGATTATGCAACACCAACGAGATACCGCAGTATGTTGGTTCATTTTCTACTGCCAGCCACAGCCTGATTGATCTGACATCGTTTGTTCCTTTGTTTAATAGAAACTTCACAGTATCAGCATGGATAAAAAGCCCCAATACTGCACAGTATACTACCTATAGTGACCTTGGAGTTTTCGGGGAGAGTAATGCTTCGGGAACATGTTATGTTAATTCTTGCATGCATCTTGTAATACGTAGTGATGGCCTTTATTTCGGATTTTACGGCGATGATATAGGCAGTAACAAAGCTTTAGCAGACAATGTGTGGTACTTTGTTGTCTGGTCATATAATTATAGTAGCAATAACAAATACATCTATTTGTATGGTGGGGGTTATTCTGAACTTGATAACAGCGGAGCATCAGCAAATGCTTTCCAAGCCCAGAGTGGTGTGAGTTGTATAGGAAGTGAAATGTATTGTGGAGTGGGCTGGTTTAACGGCTCGATTTCTAACGTCCAAATCTACAACACCTCGCTCTCACAACCAGAAATAACGGCTCTTTACCAGGAAGGAATAGGCGGTGCTCCAACAAACATTCAGAATCTCGTCGGTTGGTGGCCGCTGAATGGTAATTCCAAAGACTACAGCGGCAACGGCAACAACGGCGTTCCTACCAATGTAATCTTTACCTCCAGCTGGGAAAACGGGTATACTGCTCCGTGATAATGATATCTTACAAATCTGCTCTTATACTATTCTAGTGGCAACAAATCCCGAACTCTTGCGGGCCTGCGCCGAAAGGCCGGCTTTGTGATTCTGCAACAAAAGTCTCCGCTACAACCTCCGACAAGTTATGAAGCACCGCGACACGCGTTGCAACAGCGTGTGGATTATGCCTTGACGCATTCGCCGTGAGGATGCGCCGTTATACCTTTTCAATCACTAACAACTCCCTTCCGACTGACTGCCCTTCCCTGTGATATATGAGTGGCTGCCCCTTCGCACACCTGAACTCAATCCTCTTGTACCCGATTCGGTCCAGCTTTCTTGATGTCGGGACGCGTAACATTCTATTATTGACAAACCACGCCGGCACCGCTATACAGCATCGTGTCTTTGGGGCTATCTGTTTTGACAGGTTCGCCAAGAACTTTCTCAGGAGCGTGTCGCAGTCGTCGATTATCGCCCTTAGCTCGTCATCCTTAACCCTTCCGTGCAATCTCGGGCCCAGATATACCTCTGTTACCACGTGATCTATTTTTTCTTTCCACTGGAATGTAACCGCATCGCATGCGAACGCCTTCCAATTCCCGATGCGGTTCTCCTTTGAGAGCCAACCCATATTCTCCTTTGTGTATTCCACCATCCTCTTGTTTATGTCGCATCCTATCGCTTTGGCTCCCATAAGACCGGCTTCCATAGGTATTACCCCTGTGCCGCAGAATGGATCTAGGACACTGGAGCCTGGCGATACCTTGGCGAGGTTTAGCATAATCTGCGCAAGCTTTGGCGGCAGCATCCCTGCCGATGGATCGCGTTTCGGCCTTCCGTAATCCCTTTTTGAATAACTGTTGATGTCCTGTATCGACTTTGTCTTGCCGATCCATACTTCCCTCTCGCCTGCAGATACGATAAATTCGTATCCCTCCTTGCCGTCCAATCCGTTATACATTACCTGGGCGGTGTTCAGAGCTGTGTCTTTGCGCGGTATTACCAGCTTTACATTCAGCTTCTTCTGCTCCAACCTCCTTTTTATCGTGAACGATAGGCTTATCACCCTTGATGGGTTTGTCCTTATCCCATATGCGCTAATCCCTATCCTTTTTACAGAAGTCGGGCAGCTCGCCACAACCCCCACTATCTCCTTTATCACGAATGATGAAAGTGTGCTCATGTTCCTGAATCCTGACTTGCTGATGTATTCCGCTATCTTTATCGTGCCGCCAATCCTTTCGTGCGGTACCTGCTCTCCGATATCTACCGCTGCGCACTCGTCGCCCAGTCTTGTTATTGCGGCGGCGCCATACAGCGATTCCAACTCCGCGCTCCCTATCTCTGGCTGTCTTCCCAACACATGAATGAACATCGCCATCTTTTTACCCTGCCCTATAAAGAACTTTGTTCATTAATAGTCCTGCAAACCATTTTTAATGTTTGGAGATATTTTAGCATATAGTCATGTTTGTTGGTGTGGTTCTGGAAGGAATAGGTACTTATCTCAATGAGACTAGATCTCATGTAGATGCGGCGATATCCGATCGTATGTCGCGGATATCAGACATGGAAATATCTCCTGTTGTGAGTTATGCGCTCGGCCATGGCGGGAAGAGACTCAGACCGGTAATAAGCATCATGGTTGGACAGGCGTTAGGCAGCAAACGCGAATTCCTGATGGACCTTGCTGTCGCATTCGAGATGCTGCATACTGCGACTTTGGTGCATGATGACATAATAGATGGAGACGAGATGAGAAGGAACATCCAATCTATAAACAAGCGATGGGGGCGCGATACTGCGATACTTGCCGGCGATGCGCTTATCTCGCTGGCGATAAAGCTTTCCGCGGATTATGGGCCGAAAGTAATGGCAAGCGTCGCGGATTATGGGATGAACCTCTGCAACGGCGAGTACATCGACATATCCGAGGATAGGAATACGGCTGTAGATTATTATCTGAGGAAGATATATCTCAAATCGGCGTCGTTGTTCAAGGCAGCCACAGAATGTGCCGCAATTGCCTCTTCGGCCGATGCAGATACAATCGCGCGGCTATCCAGATTCGGCGAGAATTTCGGAATGGCCTATCAAATAAAAGATGATATGGTAGACACATCAATGAACGGGGAAGAGGCGGGTTACGACCTAATAAGCGGCAAGATAACCTTACCCATAGTCCATCTATACAATAATGCAAGCGATTCCGAGAAAAAGATTATAAAGGAGACTTTTGGGCAGATCAGGGCAATAAGGGATACCGTAGAAAAGTCAGGTCTTGCGAAAAAGATATTCGAAATGATTGATGCGGCAGGTTCTATGGAATACTGCAACAAGATGCTGTCCGGGTATGTAGATAAAGGGATAAAGGAACTGCTTGGACTGCCAGAGAGCGCCTACAAGGATTACCTGATAGATATGACAGGCAAGATAAAGAGCGGGGAGATATCTCCTTAGGGTGGGGCTGTGCTCGATGCCGCATCTGAAGCAAAATCGAAGTCGCTGTTCAGGTCTTACTACAAGGTTGCGAATGTTGAGATAGATAACCTGGAAAAACGTGAATTCGGTTTCGGCAATTTTGAAAAGAAGATAATGTTCAGGCACACGGCTTTTGGCGGCGGCGACGAATTGCATAGATACCTGACAGGATCTGTGCCTGCATTCGTCTCCTGCTCTCCGTCTCTTTACAACTTCCCTTCCGCCAGACCGATGGAGAGGAAAGGCTGGATTGGCTCTGAGCTTGTCTTTGACCTTGATTCTACTGATCTTGGTCTCCCGTGCCAGGAAAAACATGGAAGAGGATGGGTATGCAGCATTTGCCAAGATGCTGTAAAATCCGAGTGCATAAAGCTGATAGAGGATTTCCTTGTTCCGGACTTCGGCTTCTCCAAGAATCAGATAGGGATAAATTTCAGCGGCAACAGGGGCTATCATGTCCATGTAGACTCTGAAGAGATATTCAATCTTGGATCTGACGCGAGGAAAGAGATAACAGATTATATATCTGGCGAAGGTGTCTCTGCCAAGATGATATTCCCAATGATTGAAAACAAGAACGCAAAACTTTATGGGCCGAAACCATCTGACTTCGGCTGGCCCGGAAAGATTGCTCGCAGTATGGTGAGCGCGCTCAACTCGGGCGATGAATCACTCATATCGCTTGGGATGTCTAGATCGGAAGCGCGCCTCATGTACGAGAACAGAGCGAACATAATAATGGGAATAACTAACGGAAACTGGGATAGGGTAAAAATCAACGGGAGAGAGCGCTTCTGGAGCGGCGTGACCGATAGGATGAAGGTAAGGCAAAGCGATTCTATAGACGGAAACGTCACGAGCAGTGTATACCATCTTCTTAGAATGCCAAATACCCTGCATGGCGATACCGGCCTACTCTCAAGAAAGATAAGCTCTGTTGGGCGGCTGGCAGATTTTGACCCTATGCTGCATTCTGTCGTTTTTAAGAAAGGAGAGCACGATATCGAGATAACACGCGAGACTCAGCCGCTCTCGATTGGCAAGATTGATATGGAAAGGGAGAATTCCGGCAAACGCTTGACTCTTCCGGCATATGCTGCCCTATACTTAGTCCTAAAGAGGTATGCAAAATTCGTTGCCTGAGCTCTCACTGTTTGGTAAGAATAGCGGTAGGCAAAATTGCCTACCTTTCGGTTGGGCGAAAATGGCTAACATCTTTTGGGATGGGTTATGGATGTTTCCGATCGGTACTTATACAAAGTACAAGTGTTTCGCCAACCACTATTATTATTGGCGGCGTTTTATATATAGATAGTTGGTATAAATTGCTAGGGATTTAACATTTTTATTTATAACATATCGTTTTGTTTGCACTTTTTTTCTGTTTTTTGTATTTTAACCCTATATTATACCAACTTTGGTAAAAGGAATATATAAATATGTGTATAACAATATATCAGTATGCAGAGTGTGCCTGAACAGGTAACTAAGAGCTTTGAAGGGCTTAGGAAGGAGTATGGAGGAAGAATCATACTAAAGAGCATCAGAGGTATGTTCCTTGTCTTTGAACGCAGACCGAAGAGGCTACTGGATGAAGGAATATATAGCACACCTTATTCTTATATAGCGAGGATAACTGAATCTGGATTGGTGGTCCCTGCAAGGCATAGGAAGATAGGAAAAAAGGAGATTGAGGCAATTTTGGAGAAGAATGGAAACAGGGGGCAGGTGCTCGCTTCCCCCGAAGAGACAGCACTTAATGTGGATGAACATGACATAAAGATAATAGAAAGCCTCAGTTCGGACGGACGCATGTCAGCCAAAAGCGTTGGAGAGCAGATAGGCACAAAGACCACTGCGGCATTCCACCGGCTCTCTAAGCTAGAAAGGAAATATGGGATTGTCAGAGTTGTCGAACTGAACATGGAGAAGTTCGGATACAGCAAGTACATACTTTTGGCGAAGTTTTTGAATTCGCGACCCGATATCAAGACCGTAAAGGAGGCGCTTAGCGGAATAAGCGAGATACAGTTCGCGTGTATGACGATAGGCCGGTATGATATGTTGATGTTCATATATGCCAGGGATTCCGACAGCGCGGCGTTCATCCTGAATAAGATAGCGATATCTACGGAGTTAAGAAAATATGACTTAGAGCTTAATCTTACGCCGTTCTTTATGAGTTTTGGATTGGAACCAGTAAACCCAGACTTCATCGACTCTGAAAACATGAGAAAGAATGTATGGGCAAGGAAGAGAGGCGTTCCGAAGCCATTGCCGAATCAGATAACAAGCAGGGAGTATGAGTTTCTAAAAGTGATAGTGAGAGACGGCGGCGCGAAATTTGCTGATATAGACAAGCTGACCGGGATGGGCGCCGGTACTTCCAGGCATATATATGAGAGGTTGGAGGCGAAGGGAATCATAAAGAGAACGAGTATCGCATTGCGGGGTCTTGATTTTAAGTATAATTCTGTGATACTCACGTTGTTGATAAACGGAGCGAAGATGAGCGCTTCGAGAAAGGAGATGCTAAAAGATATTATAGAGGATACAGGAGAAGTGGCCAATAAGTACTCGATGGTTGTAGATATGACCTCCCCCTATGGTATATTGCGCATAATGCCTGTGTTCCGCAATGGAGAGGCTGAAAAAGAGGTAGATAGGCTCAATGAGCTTGTCGAAGGGGCACAGAGCGAGAGCATGACAATAAGCGATGTGGTAAAGGGAGAGATAAATTATAGGAGAATAAGGGCAGAACTCTCAAAACAGTATGAGGCATTGAATAATATGCGTACAGAGACCAAAAAGTAGGAACGGACAAGATAGACGGTAAGTCAATAATTTTCAAACTGCACAGTAGATGCAGATGGAAATCTAGAATCTTCTTTTCCCTCCGTTAAGCTGATAGGGATTGGTGCCATTCTGTGTCGTCCATAGTCTATACCCGCTATAGCTTATCTAGAAAGGTTTAAATATTGTTCTTCTGCTCGACGGCCTTTAGCAGAAGGGAGTTTGTCTCTGAGATAGAGCGCCTAGCGTAACTATCATCCTCCGATATCAGCTTTGCAAGATTTAAGAGCTGGATTCTAGAACATAGTTCGGAAGGAGAACCGGCGAAGCTCACAAAACCCACCCTTACGCCCTTTTTCTCGGAGTGATCGAAAAGCGATGCTGCCTTAAATATCTGGCGGGAACGGTGGATCCCATATCCGCTGATAATCGGAGATACCGCAATATAGAGCGCAATGTCGTTGTCAGATATCTCAGCCAGCAGCTTGCCCCCAATGCTGTAATCTGCGAAGAGTATCCCTACAATCCCTTCCCTGATACGGTGTATAGCCGCCGGGTCAGTAGACACCACCACCTTAGATGAAGATACGCCTAAGCGCACCTCCTTGGCGGCATCGAGCATTCTCGCAAATCCGAGCTTTTTCGAGAGAACGGGATTGATCTCCATCCTTACAAGGTCATATGCGTCCATTCAGCTGACCTCTTTAAGGCCGAATATGCTGTTCTCTATCACTTCCTGCGTCTTGTCTGGAGGATACATTAACTTTATGAGTTTTGTGTGGCCTCTTATTCCCTTTCCAGAGTCGAATGTTTTGATTATGCCCTGCATCTCCAGCTCTGATATGTAGTTCCTATACCATCTCTCGCTCTTTGGAGGCTTCTTTACGCTCTCCGATATGGATCGGTAGTGTTTATAGACCTCGCCGCTGAATATGTACCTGTCTAGCCCATCAGTTATGAGCTTCTTGTAAGAACCGCCTTCCTTTGATATCTTCGATATAGCGTATAGGACTATCTTCTGCTGCTCGGGAAGGTTCGCTATGACCTCATATACTATGTCCTTCTCGGCTATCTTTATCGCCTCCTCTGCCTCCGAAAGCGTTATCTTATCCTTCTGTGCCTCTTCTGCAAGTTCGCCTATTCTTGAGATTATCTTCAAAGAAAACCTTGCGTCGCCGCCGTGCTGAGAAGCGGCGGCTGCCACATAGTGAAGTACATTGTCATCAATCATTCCCTTCTTGAATCCCTTCTCCGACCTATCTTTTATTATCGCATATATCTCAGTCGCGTTGTATGGTGGGAATACTATCTCTGTCTCATAAAGTGCAGAAAGGCTTCTTGGATCCAGGCTTTCCTTGAACGAGACGTTGTTGGATATTCCGACTATCGTAAAGCCTCCCGCCCTCATATCGCTGTTTATGCGTGTGAGGGTGTATACAAGGTCATCGAGGTCCTTTACAACATCTATTTCGTCCAGTATCGTTATCAGAGTCTTATTGTCCTCTTCTATCCAGTTGGCAATCTTCTCGTACAGATCTATCGCCCCATATCCCCTTTTCGAGTATGTCGGCAGATGGTCCGATATTATCTTGTTGAGTACGCGGTACCTCGAATTGTACATCTTGCAGTTTATGTAGGATATCTTCGCTTTGGAGTTCGGAATCTCTTCAACTTCCCTCACTACGTACTTTGCGCAGCTTGTCTTGCCTGTGCCGGTCTTCCCATATAGGAATATATTGCGTCCTTTCTCGCCCTTCAAAGAAGGCGCAAGCGCGCGCTCTATCTTTCCTATCTCCTTCTCTCTGAATATCAAGGTGTTCGGAATATAATGCGGAGAGAGCACCTCACGGTCGGCGAATATTTTTGATTCTCCTAGAAGGTCGCTGAGTTTCTGCATTTCTACCCCACTTTATGAAAGCAATTGGTATGTTTACCCAGATAGTATATAAAAATACTACTTCAATAATCCTCGCTCTCTGAGTTTATTCGCGTCGGATATGCTGTATCTCATTATTATATCGCCGCGCTCCTCTCCCTGTACCGGCCATGGGGCAACGAGCACTACGTCATTCTCTTTTATCCAAAAGCTCCTCTTATACTTTTTGGGGATTATGCAGATTCGCTCTTTGCCGTCCATGCAGTGCACATGGAACCTTGCCGAGCCTTGGGACTTTACCACTAGGCCAACCGTTTCGGGAGAGCGCGGAGTGCGCAACGCGTGCTCTGCCTCCGGCATACTGGATTTCCTGCCTCTGAAATTACCTCTTCCCCTACGCTTATTCATCAATTTGACCACTTAGATTATGATTTTATCCCGTATCTGGCGCCGCATGCCTCACAGATTAGATATGCTACACCGCGGCCGGCGCTCTCGATGTGGGTGTCCGGCTTCTTGCACTCCTTGCATATAACATATACCTCGAAATAGCGCTTGATTCTCCTGTCTATCTCATCGTTCGCGAAACGACCGTTTATGACAAGCTGTTGACCATCATTACTGATTGGGACACCGAGTTCCTTTGTTAGATATTTAGCGATATCTGCCGGGCTGCGCCTCGCCCTGTCCGCAATCATACCGATGTTCTTCAGCACAGTCTTGTTCCCTTGGCTGAATGTCTCGGTTGTTGGTATTACGAAGTCGGACTTCTCAGTTGTAAGCTCCGGAACATCTTTCAGCGCCCTGTCAAGCAGCTCTGCATAATCTCTTTCTTCCAAATCATCATTCTCGTTGTTTGATGAATCATTGCTAAGGAAGATATATATTGTTTTGTTGTCGGAACGCTAAAAAGGGTTATAAACTGTGATATGGATTATAAGATGGCAGATAAGCGGGAAGCTAGGGGTTTTCCGTACCGCACACCCCCTTATGGCGGGCGAATGTCGGACGAGTATGTATGCGCATGTATGCACCCGCAATGAAACGAGGATGTCCTGCCCCGGATGATATGCGTGTATGTGAACTAGGCCAGGCCGGAAGGAGCAACCTTAAACTTACCCAGCATATGCTTCTGGGATACGGGATTGAGCAGAGTTGCGACCAGTACATATGTGCATGTATGTGCAGATCCGACTTCTGCCACTGCACGATTGCGTAAATCTTTAACTATGAATAGCGGGAGATCCCACATCCTTCCAGGGTAGGATGAAAGCGAACCGCAGATAAATAGAAGCCCTTGATTCATCGATCAGTGACCTCGTCGAACATCCATATTTGGATGCGAGCAATCCCTTTTTAGAGGGATGAATGACATCACGACCAGTTTTCGCTTGGTATGTTCCTAATTCATCGAAACAACTTGCATTCCCTGTTGGAACACAGAGGTTAGTATCTCCAAAGGCGTTGATTTCGGCGTGTCCCGCCGTATAATATGATTTTATCGCAAACATATATACACCTTCTCGTTCATCTCCTTCTATCAGTTTTCGCTTGGGAAGCCCACCCCGTTTACGAGTGGGAGGATGTCACTAAGGATGGTAGATATCTGTATTGCGTATATGCCGGGGTCGCCTAGAGGTAGGGCGGCAGCCTGCTAAGCTGTTTGGCTGGTTTCGGCCTCCGTGGGTTCGATTCCCACTCCCGGCGCTCAGTAAATGATGGAGCGGCGTAAAAAAAACGCCGCGCAAAAGGATTTATATCTGAGGTTCATTACAAGAGCAAGTGATTAAAATGGATGTAAAAGAACAGGAAATGGACGAACGTGCATCATGCCCTATATGCGGAAGGGAACTCAACAAGAAGGAGGCGCTGCAGTTCAACAAGGAAGGAAAATTTGAGTGCGAGGATTGTGGAGCGACTGTCGCGCCGTCCGGAACAACTACGGAAGGAAACCAGCATTTCGAAAACCACGGATGCGGATGCGGTGGATCGTGCGGGTGCGGAGGACACCACCAGTAACCCAAACAAGAATCTACTCCTTTATTAATGCTTTTTGACAATCTGTTGCGAGCGATTGTAGTCTAGCCTGGTAGGACTTTGGCCTTCCAAGCCAATAACCCGGGTTCAAATCCCGGCAATCGCACCTCTTTTGCCTTCTGGTTTATGTTACTCTTATCGTCTTTCATAATCCTTTTTGATGAAGGAACGTTAAGATTTTTATATCCAGAGGTGTTTCTGGAGTTCTTCTACCTTCTTCTCGAGTTCGTCTACTTTTTCTGTGAGATGTAGAAACTTTTCGCAACCCTCTTTCTTTATGTAACGTACTCTGTCAAACAAAATCGCCAGAATACAATAATATCGCAAATTGTATTCCCTGCGTTAGGAAGTGAATATTGGACGTTTCTGAGAGGAAGCAAAATAGACACCCATTATTTGATATTGTTTGGTCTGAAAGAGGGTTTTTCCCGAAAGGCATAAAGATATTATACGCTCTCTAGCTAATGTATGGTAAGTGTTATAGTTGATACAACGTCAAAAGTAAAAGTGCGGGCAACTATAGATTCACGCATGGTGTTGCTAACAAGCTTAGAGATCCTAAGCGATAGCAGAGATGTTGGTTTTTGTGGCTGTAGTAAGCCTGGTCCGGCCGCTTTAACAGAATTTGATATCCCTTATAAGTCCAGATTTGTAAAACATTTTTTGATGTACAAAAACGATCCGATTGTGAAGGTGTTCGAACAGCTAGTCAGTAATCAAAATTTTTATCTAGACAAATGGTCAAACCTGATGTTCCATCTAACAAAACCACCGGAGCTCGAAGTGGCTGTGCCATTACCAAAAGAATTCGAGCAAAGATTTGGAGATAAAGAGAATTTGCAAGAATTTATACATTTATTGAGAAATTTTGCGGCTGCAACAGGTTTTTGTTCCTTCTTCGAATCGCACAGCGATATGTTCAGAAAGATCGAGGCGAACACGGAAGAACAGTTGACAAGATATGGTGTAATAGATGCACTTGAAAATTATTATGGTATAAAACAACACAGTTATACTTTACTGATTGAACCTTTGTTTAGAAAGTGGGGTGGAAACGGGTTCAGGATGGAATGCCACGGTGGTTCATATGATGCATATGCAATAATAGGGTCAACTGGAGTTAAAGATGGGATTCCTGTAGTAGAAGGTTTAAGCCTGGTTAATACCTCGATCCATGAATTCAGCCATCATTTTGTGGAGCCGATTACTGAAAGTGTCAAAGAAAAAATTTCGGACATGGCTATGGGACATAAAAGCACACCCATACCCGAGGGATATAACACTTTCTACAGTGTGGTAATCGAAAACATAATACGTGCAATAGAAATAAGACTGGTAGCTTCAATGACAGAAACAGACAGTGTCAGTCGTGAGAAGTTTGTTATAGAGGAACTCAAACAATTAGAACAACGTGGATTTATTTTTGTAACTAAAATCAATAAAAAGTTGGAGGAATACGAATCAAAAAGAAAAGAATATCATACGTTCGCAGAATTCTATCCTTTAATCCTTAAGGTTTTTGAGGATTATAACACTACTTGAGAATTTTACAACGGAGCATGTCCGCTATTAGTACTACTTCATTTTATAAGTATTTCTTTCGTTTTGTGTCTTCGGTTTTAGTAGATCCAGTACATTCTTCTTTGTTTCGTAAGGGTACTTATTCAGATAGTTCAGTAATCTCTTTTTGTCAATCAAAGATTTCATTACTTTCATTACATCATCTCTTATATAATGTCTGAAATACACGAAATCTATCAAAGTTTTTTCAATATCTGATACAGGTATCCAAAAATCATAGTACTTCACGAGCTCGTAACCAAAAAATAAATTCTTCGGTATCCGTTGAACCAGATAGTTAGCGTCTCCAAATTTTCTTACCCCTGTTCTCGCCATTTTCGGAGTTAAGACAATCGGATTAGTGCCCTGCTCCCAAAGCTTTCTTATTGTCAGGGCATTTTCGAGTCCGTAATAAAATGGCTGAAAGGCGAAACCAATAACAGTTATATCGTCATGCAATGTGTATGTACCTTTGGTTATCCTTTTCAGTTCTCCGCTATGCATCATATAATTTACTAGTCTTTTAAGATAAGCATCGCTTATTTTTTGGGATTTTAGAGCGGTCTTCAAGTCAGAGAGCCTTATAACTGGAAAACCTTGATCACCGAAATGCTCTCTGACGTATCTTATATATTTCATGAAAATTTCGCCTGTATGTATTTTACCATGTTGCTAAAAGACGGGATTGGGCCGGTATAAATTAGTGCTTTGAGATCATTCTCATTGACAGGTTTTTCAATCTTGTCGATAAATACTGACACGGCATTCTTAATCTTCTCTGCATCGTTAACATAATCACTCAGTATATACATATCATAAATGTCACGTATGAATTTCCTATCAGAGTATGCAGCAATCTTCTCCAGAATCAAATCTTCTGGAGAAAGTGTCAAAATCTCAGTATACGTGCCATCGATTTTTTCAAATCTTGTTGCTACTGCGTTAATGTGCTTCTTTGCGTAATTCATCTCGACCTTTAGATAGGTATCTGCAGAAGAAAATGCCATAAAGATTAGGTTTCCGGTATCCTTTATCTTTTCTACCTTTATTCCCTGCTTGTATGCTATTGAGAGTACTCCTGCCTTTAGACCATTAAGTTCGTTCTTTGATGAGATATATGCATCTATGTCATTTGAGAATCGACTGCCAGAAAAGCAGCGCCAGATTGCTGTCCCGCCGTGCAGGACGATTCTGCTATCTATCTGATAAAGTGTTGTAACTATCACATCCTGGAATTTTGAGAGCTCTTGGTATTCTCTTTTTTTTAAAAGATTAATTATCGGGATTTTCATCGAAATAACCTAAGTTACAATATAATGTAACTTAAGTTATATATAATTTTCTGTGTCCCTGCTCGGTTTAATAATTATTGGTTTGATGGTCTGGCTGAATATAGTGCCGCTGGTTCATTCAATCCACAAATATATAGTCTTCAGAAACCGTATAAATCTAACTCTAACTACGCTCAAAAATATCTTTGAGCCGGTTTGAAATAATACGGTTTTGCTTCGCCCGAGGCAGGGATTGAACCTGCGACCTTCCGGTTAACAGCCGGACGCTCTACCATTGAGCTACTCGGGCACAAGAAGATCTGGTGTCTCTATGCTTATCACACTAAGCGAAATGTCCTCAGAATATGTGTCTGTCGGTTTTATCTCGCTTGCGGCCTGGTCGTACCGGAGGAACTTGAAATCCTTCTCCGAATCTATCGGAGAATATATAAATACCTTCTTATCATCGTAGTCGATTATATCGAAGCTTCCAAGATATCTCTGTTCTTTGTGCACGAACATGTATATGTTGGTTATGTTTCCTGACGATACTGCCTTGTCTATCAGCCCAAGCATCATCGGTCGGTAGTCTTGGGCCTTTATCTTTATCACGCTGTTTTCTCTTGGCTTCTTCTCGTTTATATTCTTCTTGTCTAACTCTATTATTGGTATCACGTAACTCTTGTAGTTCTGGTGCTCTGGGTATCTCTCCAATATCTCTATGCTCTCCTTGTTGTAGAGGTCTTTATTGGTGTATATGCATATCTTTCCTTTCTTCTCTGTCTGGAATGAATATGCCAATCTTATTCCGGATATGTTCTCCCCTATTGAGAATATTAGGTTCTTTCCCTCCTTCTCTATTAGGAATAACGGAGCGTTCGGACCGTCAGGCGAGTATGTGCTTCTTGCCAGGTCTGACAGCGATTTGACTTTTATGAAGAATAATGATAGAGCAGAAGCCCCATTTCTCTTTTCCGGCATTGTCAACACCACCTATAAGTGCTTTATTGCTTCCCCTATTATGTACATTATGGCAAGGGCTGGCTCGTATATTATCGGAAACGTTATGGTCCCTCCTCCTATCGCGGTGTAGTCGCTTATTGGGTTCCTCTCTACGACTATAGTTATGTTTGTTTCTTTGTATACGATGGGACTCGATATCGATTGTACCAGCAGCGCCGTCTTATAGACTCCGGGTATGTATTCATTGATTCCGTATGTGAATGTTCTCGATGTATGATGCAGCGCTATCGCAGTCTCAGTCTGGTTCCATGCAGGGAGTCCTGTAAGCGTTATAAGAAATGGATTGTCTGATACGCCGGTGTTGTTTATAGATACAAGTATGTCCGATGTTGAGCCCGCATTGGCCTGCAATACCGCTGGGTTCGCTTGCAGTTTAAATACGTCTGGCGTCACGTTTATGTATCCCGTAAATGTGAGTGTGCCCAGACCAGAATAGTTACCTATGTTTACTGCTTCGAATGTTATTGGGTATCTTCCTGTAGGAGTATCTGGCGCGGGCTTGATGAGGACTGACAGGTCTATGGTATTGAGCGATGAGTTCTGGATTGTCCATCCTGGCGGTGCCTTCTTGACCACAAACTCGTTCCAGCCGATATTAAGGTAGTTCCCCGAACTGGTGTACGCTGATGAGGTTATGTTGACATAGAACGTCTGGCCGGGACCCACCTTTCCCAGATATACAGATGAGCTATTGTTTATTGACATCACTACCGGCTCGGTTATGCTGACCGCCGTAGAACCTGCAATGCTTATTATCGCTGCGAACGCAGCCAGGGCAATAATGTATTGGTACCGCATATCTGATTTGGTTTATTTATCCTTAAATTACTTTCCTTTGGACTTTCCGGCCGGTTTTTTCTGACTAACTGTATTTTGTGGTTATCTCTGCCACTTCCCTTATGTTGCTGGCTGTCAGCCCTGCTATGGTATAGTTTATGAATAAATAGCCGTTGAAGATGTTCCCTGGTTTGGACGAGGCATGCCCACCTGCACCATAGCAATATACGTATATTGAATTGGAAGAATCGCTTTGGATTACCATTTGGTTGAGAAGATCATTGTTCGGATATGAGGCAGGATATGCTGCGTAGTTTTTAACATAAATGTTGCCGTATCTGGGCATAGATGCGTTCGTGGAATTTACTGCAGTGGAGCAGGCTGCGCCTTTTATCTGGAGTCCTACTCCAGTCACCTGCGCAAGCTTCACAGTTAGCACTCCGGAGCTGTTTATCGCATACGCATTGCATATGTAGCCTGGCGCAGGTGTGCAAGAGCTTCCTGAG
The DNA here is from genome assembly GCA_021816885.1 of Microcaldota archaeon. GTDB lineage: Archaea > Micrarchaeota > Micrarchaeia > Micrarchaeales > Micrarchaeaceae > JAJYXL01. Next base: position 36,927 of record JAKAWS010000006.1, on the reverse strand, counting down.
AGATAAGGAGTCAGTACTCCGGATGAAGCTATGATATATATGGCTGCCGCGATTATCAGAAGGGCAGAGCCATATGATATTAGATAGTCAAGTGCCGACTGAGCCTTGAGTATGCCATTCTGCCGCGGCACGCAAGCATCAATCTTTCTTTTTCCCATCGTTGTCAGCTTTCTTTCCCACGTTCAGCTTCACTCCTTGCGAATCCCTCTTTATGGATACATCTAGATCATCCTTGCCCAACAGTTCCTGCAGCTCGCTGTATGTATATAGCCCTACCTCCCCTTTGCCCTTGCGTTCTGCTGACCGTTTGTCCTTGAGTATCCTGTCTCTCCTCTCCTTTAACCTCTCTTTTCGGGTCTCCTTGTATATCAGTGAAAGTTTTGGTATCTCGTTCGATTCGAAGAGGTTATCCACAAAGTCGATGGCTGCGTTCTTGTATCCGTGATCCTGGAGTATGAACGGGGTAACGTCCTCAAACTCTTTTGTCGCCGCCCTTACTACGCTAGCTACCTCTCCCGCATTTCCCGCAATCACGAACTCGTCGCTGTTCAGGAACCCTATGAACGCGTTCTTCTTTTCCGTGTTTATCACATCTTGCATCAACTGCGATATGAGTCTTAATACCACAGCCCTATCTTCTCTGCCGAACTTGGATGCGTATGCTGATAGCCCTTCCACGGTTATCGTGCCCATCGTGTATTTTTCTCCTTCCTTGACATATCGCTCTATTTCCTCCGATATCCTCTGGTCGTTTGGCAGATCTATAAGCGGGTCGAACCTCTTCCCTTTCTTGCTCAAGAACAACGTAGTAAGGTTCCTTAGCTCGTCAGGATTAAACGGTTTGCGTATATAGTAATCGGCGCCGTATTTTATGCCCTTGAATCTATTGCTAGTCGGATCCATAGCGCTGACTATTATGACTATGGTGTCCTTTGTGCCAGGATCGCTCTTTATTGTTTGGCATATGTCGAGCCCGTCCTTGTGGGGCAGCATGAGGTCCAGCACTACGAGGTCGGGCTTTATGGACCTTATCTTCCCCATCGCCTCTCCGCCGTCGTATATCTGTGTTATCTCAAAGCTCTTTCCTATCGCTATGGACATAAGCCTATTGATGTTCTTGTCGTCTTCCACTATAAGCACTCTTTTTGGCCTGTCCTGATCTTTGAGAAGATAATAGGTCTTTATTCCGCCATTGCTCGTCTCTGCGATTGTCTTCTCCTGTTCAAGAAGCGCTATTGTTTCATCGAGGGTGCTGCGCGAAACACCGTTCTTTGAAGCCATATCAGAAAGCTCATTATATGTTATTTGAAGTCTCTCCTTCAGCATGCTGATAATACCATCCTTTACTATCTCTCCCATCCGATCACCTAAACACTTATCCCATAAAAAGTTAATATTACTTTCTGATTTGCGGCAGGTGTTGTTTTTATGGTTAGGTATAAAAACCTCTGTTAATCAACAGTATTGTGATGACTGAGGTAATCGCTGAGCTTCGCTATGATGAATGGTAGGCAGGCTGAGAGGTAGTTGCTAATGCCCTACGAGAGGAACCAATTTATAAGAATAAGCGAATTGAGCCAGATGGGATCTTGCGAGACCAAGTTTGTCAAGGCCATATCTGGAACTCTTTTCCCTACGAAGGCTATGCAGATAGGAAGCATTATGCACGAAGACCTTGCGAAGAGCCAACCAAAGATGACCCAGGAAGAGATAATCGAGAATATAAGCAAAAGGGAGGAATTCGAGGCTGTCGAGCTCCCCATAAAGGACTACAAGCTGATGTTAAGCGGGAGAATAGACAGCCTTTACTTCACGGGAAAGGTTCACATGGGCAGGAACGAGTGCATCGTCATAGACAGCAAATATTCTAGAGTACCGCATAGGATGATACCGACATATTACATGATACAGCTCGTCGCATACACAATGACGGTAGAGCATTCCAATATGTATGGGAGCACGTGCTTTGTTGCTGGCGTAAGGCTGGTAAGCCGCGAAAAGGAGACGCATAATATAACCGGAAGTGTTGAAGCTGGCAGAGACGTGATAGACAGCTGCGAATCGCATATGCAGGAACTGCTCAACCGCGCAAGAGAACTGGTCAAGGGGGAGCAGCCGAAGCATGTGCTATTCGACATATTTAAAGGGGAATGGAGGGAGTGTTACTGCAGGAATGGTTGAATGCTTGACAAAGAAGAGCTCCGAAGAAGTTTCTCGAAAGAGCATAAGAAATATTATCAGACGAAAATTCTCTCCGATGAGGGATTCGAGAGAAGGGAGTGCAAGGCGTGCGGCAAAGGATTCTGGACTGCCGAGCCCTCCAGAGAGCTCTGCGGTGATGCTGAGCATGAAGGCTATTCTTTCATAAAAGAGAGCCCAACAGAGCAAGGATATGCGGACTTCTGGAAGATGTTTGCGAAGTTCTTCTCGGACAATGGCCATTCGGAGATACCTGCCTATCCTGTTGTAAGCCGATGGCGCCAAGACCTCTATTTCACTATTGCAAGCATACAAGATTTTCAAAGGATAGAATCCGGTAAGATGAGCTTCGAGTACCAGAAGAATCCGCTGGTAGTGCCGCAGATATGCCTTAGATTCAATGATATACCGAATGTAGGAGTAACTGGCAGGCATTTCACCTCTTTCATGATGGCGGGGCAGCACTCTTTCAACTACCCAAAAGAGGGTTACTGGAGAGAAGAGACAATGAAACTGGACTATGGGTTTCTTACAAAACACATAGGCGTAAAGCGCAATGATTTGAGCTATGTTGAAGATGTCTGGGCGATGGGAGATTTTTCCGAGTTTGGACCGTGCATAGAGGGATTTGCCGGAGGACTTGAACTTGTTAATAATGTATTTACAGAATTCGAATATTTGGATGGGACGGTATCTGAACTCAATGGAAAAGTTGTTGATGTAGGGTGGGGATTCGAGCGCCTCTTATGGTATAAAACTGGCGCGCAGACAATATACGATGCCGTATTCCCTGGCGTGATCAGCAAAATATATAAATCGTCAGGAATAAGGCCGGACCATAAAATGTATGCCAGGATTGCAAGCCTCTCCGGAAAGATAGACATATCGGAACGATCAGGGCACAAAGCTGAGGATGGGCTCATAAAAGCGGCAGGTATAGATAAGAATGTTTATGAGTCTGTGATAAAGCCGCAGCAGGCAGTGTATGCCATAGCGGACCATACTAGGACGCTTCTCTTTGCAATAAATGATGGTGCGCTGCCTAGCAATGTTGGCGGCGGGTACAATCTAAGAGTTATATTCAGGAGGATGCTGGATTTTGCGGAGCGTTACGGGATAGATATTGACCTTGTCAAACTTGTTGAGATGCATGCAAATGAGCTGAAGCCGCTGTATCCTGGAATAGAGGAGAACATAGAGACCATAAAGGATGTCTTCGATATAGAGAAGAGAAGATATGCTGAGATGAAGGCCAATGCCGGGAAGGTAGTAGGGCAGTTATTGGAAAGGAAGGAGAAAATAAGTATGGATAAATTCAGGACGCTCTATCAGAGCAATGGAATAACGCCTGACTTCATCCGGAATGTGGCGGCTGGCAAGGGGCTTAATATAGAGATAGATGAGAAAGCTTATTCGGATATAATAAAGGGAGATTTTTCCGAGAAGAGAAAGGAGGTGAGCGCGCAGTACAATGTCGAAGGGCTGGAAAAGACAAAGAGGCTTTATTATGATTTTGCTGAGCGCGCAAACGCACGTGTGATAAAGGTTTTTGATAATGCGGTGGTGCTCGACCAGACCCCATTCTATCCCGAGGGAGGAGGCCAGGAGGCAGACCATGGTAGCATATCTGGAGAAAATGTTGTTGGCGCAAACGCAATAAATGGAGTAGTAGTGCACATTCTGCAGAAAAAACCGCCCTTTAAGGCCGGAGACCGTGTCGAATGCGCTATTGATCATGAAAGAAGGACGAGATTGATGGCGCACCATACTGCAACGCACCTGATAAGCGCCGCTGCAAGAAGCGTCTTAGGAAAACACGCATGGCAGGAAGGCGCGGCCAAAGGAGCCGGCAAAGCACATATAGATATAGCACATTTTGATGCGCTGAGCGCAAAGCAAGTAAGTGAGATGGAGAGACAGGCAAACCTCTGGATTCTTAATGGGATAAAAGTAGATGTAAACGAGGTTGAACGGGCTGCGGCAGAATCTGAATACGGTTTTTCGATATATCAGGGACATGGAGTGCCGGCCGCGAAGCTTAGGATAGTCACGATAACAGATATTGACGGAAATTTAATTGACGCAGAGGCGTGCGGCGGCCTGCATGTGAAGAACAGGGAATATATGTTGGGGACTATACGCATCATAAACTATTCGAAGATACACGATGGGGTAAACAGGATAGAGTATGTTGCTGGTAAAGCTTGCTCGGATTACATAGACGCACTTGAAAAAAAGATAAACTCTGTCGCGGAGGCGGCCGGAATAGACAAGGACAAGATAGAGGGGAGGATGCCGCAACTTGTGCGCGAACTCGATGTGTACAGGAAGAGGTATAACGAAGCGTTGCAGCACTTGAGCGCCATAGAAGCGGATGCGATAATCGGCAGGCATCGTTCCGAGAGAATCATAGAGAAAGCAGGGTACAATAGGCTGATGCTCAGAGAGATAGCGACAAGGATAGCGGCTAAGGACGAGAAGGCGGTTGCGCTGCTGTACAACGATCAGAACGAGATAGTATGCGTATCAGGAATAAAATCAGGGATAAGCGCAGACGCTTTCCTGAGAGAGAACTTGGGGAAGATATCGAAGGGAGAGTTCAGGGGAGGAGGCACAGGAAGGATATCTGAAGGCGTGATACAAACAGGAAAGAATAAATAATTGCTATGGGGCATTCCTCTATCTGGACCTGTAACTCAGCTTGGCTAGAGTGGGAGGCTTTTAACCTCTAAGTCGAGGGTTCAAATCCCTCCAGGTCCGTGAACGATGTTATGGTATTTCAACTGAACCTTTGGAGTCCTGCGGACCTTACGTTCATAGGAATAGTGATAACGGCGTATGCACTCGGCCTCGTGCATGGGATAACCCCGGACGAGCACACATGGCCAATAACATTCTCGTATGCTGTCGGAAGCGGAAACACAAAAGGAGGGATGAAGGCGGGCCTGATTTTCTCCAGCGGATTTACCATACAGCGCGCAGTGATGTCAGAAATCGCTTATTTTGCGCTTGCAGGGATATTTATGTCTGCGGCGGCGTTCGGAATAACTTACGTTATTGTAGGTATCTCCATGTTTGCGGCTGGGGCTTACATAAAGAGAAAAGACATATACCCACATTGGCACACATTGGAGCATTGGCTTGGAGGCATTTTTAGCATACATAAGCACGATAAGTCGGATGAGAAGGAAGAATTAATGCATAAAAAGAATCCGATAATGCATGAGGGAAAGGGAAAAAATGAGGAGCTGAAACCTGTCCCCGGCAAACTTGCATTTCTGCATGGAATTGTTGCGGGTTTTGGGTTTGGGGCGTTTGCGCTCATAATATACACAGTCCTTTCTCCAGAGATGGGCAGCGCTTGGTTAGGTTGGATACCGGGCGCGATGTTCGGACTTGGAACAATGACGATGCAGATAATTTTCGGCGCTGCTTTCGGAAAATGGCTCAGCAAGATAAAAAGGCTGACCAAGCAAGGAATAGGCTTCGTGTCTAGGACAATAAGCTCTGATGTGTTGTTCTACGGCGGTCTTGCGTTTGCGATCGCTGGAGCTTCCATACTCCTCTTCCCCCAGATACTGGACTATGCGATAGTGACTCCGATAAAGGTGCATAACCTGCACAACCTCGGAATCGGTTTCTTCATCGTCATACTCGTAGTAGTAATAATCGGTTTCCTCTCTTACAGAAAGGCTATTAATAAGGCTGCTGAGTTATATTCTGTTAAGGCAAGAAGCCGTTAGCGATATTGTTGGGGGAGAATTTGGCTGATATTGAGAAGCTGCGTAAACTTGAGCAGATAAGGGCTATGGGAATAGACCCTTACCCGTACTCGTATAAGGTTAGTGCAAAATCGCGGGACATAGTGTCTGATTATGCAGGCTACGAAAACAGAGTGGTTGAGATAGCCGGGAGGTTAACCGGGATGCGCGACATGGGCAAGCTTCTCTTCTTTGACCTCCTCGACCAAAGCGGAAAAATACAGGTGCTTGTTGCGCTTTCCGGACTTGATAAGAGCGCTGTGATTATACCGTTGCTCGACGTTGGAGACATAGTGGGAGTTATGGGCAGGGTTGGAAAGACCAAAAAAGGCGAGATAAGCGTTGTTGCGGAAAGCATTACCCTTCTCTCGAAATCGCTATCGATAATGCCGGAGAAATTTCATGGCCTCACTGACACGGAGCTTAGATACAGAAAGAGGTTCTTGGACCTTATAGTAAACTACGATGTCAGAGAATTCTTCCTTGTCAGGTCTAGGATACTGAAGTATTTTAGAGATTTTCTTGACAACAGGGGCTACATAGAGTTTGAGACGCCGGTCTTGCAGCACACTTACGGCGGGGCAAATGCAACGCCTTTCAAGACAAGGTACGAGGCATTAGATACCGATGTCTACCTTAGAGTGGCAGATGAACTTTATTTGAAGAGGCTTATCATAGGCGGATTCGAGAGAGTCTACGAGGTTTCTAAGGATTTCAGAAACGAAGATATAGATTCAACGCATAACCCTGAATTCACCCAGATAGAATGTTACGAGGCTTACAAGGATTACAACGATTATATGAAAATGACCGAGGAGATGATAGGCGGAGTTGTGAAGGAGATCTTCGGCAGCTACACCATAGAGTATTGCGGAAAGACACTTGACTTTACCCCTCCATTCGAACGGGTTTATTGGGTTGAGGAGTTAAAAAAACTTTCTGGAATCGATGTATCGAAGATGAGCGATGAGGAAGCCGAGAGGATAGCGATAAAGGAAGCACTGCAAACAAACGTCAGGAATGCATACCATGTTGCTGATGCCTTATTCGACAAATACATAAAACCACGGCTTTGGAACCCGGCATTTGTAATGGATTTTCCGCAGTATATGTGCCCGCTGACAAAGAGGTGCAGGGGAAACGCGTTGCTGAGCGAGAGGTTTGAGCTGTATGTGGCAGGAAAAGAGGAGGCCAATTGCTATTCTGAGCTGACAGATCCGGTCGAACAAAAAGAGAAGTTCGAGGAGCAGGAAGCGGAGAGGAAGAAAGGCGACTCGGAGGCGCAGCCCAACGATAAAGATTTCCTTGAGGCGATAGAGTACGGAATGCCGCCAACCGCCGGCATAGGCATATCTATCGACAGATTAAGCATGATACTGACTGGAAACGCGAGCATTAAGGAGGTTATCGCATTTCCGGCAATGAGGCCGGAAAATGAGAAGGACGGCCAAAAGCGATAATACCGCTTTTGTAGGCAAAGAGGGATGCTTTTATACTTTGTGCTTCAGTAATCTATTGCCGATGAAGAGATATCAGCAGCTTTAAATAGGTATCTAGATAAGAACATCAGAAGCCAGGATGGCGGAAACCGGTAACGCGTACGCCTGGAAAAGTTACTTGAGAGCGTATGGCTCATCTGGGCCTTCTGGGTTCAAAAGCAATCAATGCTGAATATCCCAGTCCTGGCGTAATGTTGATTTAGGTAGTATAATGACAGAGAACAAGCAGAGAGTGCAAGGCAAGAAGGTAGCACAGACGATAGTCAGAATAAGCGGAAAAGACATAGATGGTTCGTTCAAGGTGGAAAAGGCGCTCGTGCAGATAAAGGGCATAAACACAGGAATGGCACACGCTCTGTCTTATGCGATGAACAAGAGCTTTGGGATAACCCCGGACACCGAGATAGGAGAAATGAGCGAGGAGCAGATAAAGAACATGGGCAGCGTGATTGGCGATCCGGTGAAGTATGGGATACCGACTTACATGCTTAACAATAGGAAATATGTAGAAAGCGGAAAAGACGTCCACCTAGTGGGATCAGAGCTTTCCATAGCCTCAAGGCAATATATAACTAGGGATATATCAACTAGGACATGGAGAGGGTATAGGCATCAGAACCACTTGAAGGTGAGAGGGCAGAGCGAGAGATCCACAGGAAGGACAGGGAGCACAGTAGGAGTTACGAAAAAGAAGGAAAGCCCTAAGAAAACTACGGCGGCTGCCGGCAAGAAATAGGTTGTTTGAATGGGAGCACCGAAGAGAAATAGAAAGAAGTTCAGCAAACCAAAGAACATTTACAATACAGCAAGGATAGAGGCTGACAGAGCGATGATAAAGGAGTATGGACTCAAAAACATGCATGAACTGTGGGCGGCGCAGACAGAACTTAGCAGGCTAAGAAGCAATGTGAGGGTACTGCTTGCAGGGGGCACCCCAGGAGCAGATAAAAGAAGGGCCGATATCTTAGGGAGGCTGGTAACGCTTGGCATAGTGGACGGAAATGTGGGCTTGGAAAGGCTTCTTGACCTTAAGGAGACCGACCTTCTTGAGAGAAGGCTGGAATCGAGAGTATTCAAGAAAGGGCTTGCAAAAAGCATGAAGCAGGCAAGGCAGCTTATCGTGCATGGTTTTATATCGATAAACGGCACAAGGGTGGATAAGCCGGGATACACAGTAAGGATAAGCGAGGACAACATGATTGGCTATTATAAACCAATAGATCTGGAGGTAAAGGCAAGCACAGAAAGCGTGCTGCACGCTGAGACGGAAAATGCAGAAGGGAATGGAAAGGAAGATGACGCCGCTGCCGTAGAGGCCGGACAGACAGCAGCAATAAATCAATGAGGTACTTAAATGGTTAAAAAGAACGCGCAACCAGTAGTAGGAGCAAAGAAGAAACAGAAGGAGGTCGCCTCTTACGAAGAGAAGGCAATGGAGGAGCTAAAAGTAAAGGCCAGGCCAGAGAGAAAAGCGATAGCGCACGTGTATTCCTCAAAGAACGATACGATAATAACGTTGACCGACATGAGCGGAGCGGAGACGATTGCTGTTGCGAGTGGAGGCATGATAGTGAATACAGACTCGCAGGAAGGCTCGCCGTATGCAGCAATGCAGGCGGCATACAAGATAGCTGCGGCGGCAAAGTCAAGGGGAATAACTGAGATAATAATAAGGATAAGAGCGCCTGGAGGCCATAACTCTAAGACTCCGGGGCCGGGAGCGCATTCTGTAGTAAGGATGTTGGCAAGGAGCGGGCTCAACGTCAGAAGGATAGAGGACGTTACGCCGCAGCCGACAGACACAACGAAGAGGCCTGGAGGAAAGAGAGGGAGGAGAGTATAACTCTCATCTCTTTTTCGGAGTTTTTAGAGCTGCGCCTTCTGCCACGAGCAGTTCAAGCTTGATTTTTGTTCCACCGCCAGAGTAGTTTCCCGGGCTGCCGTCGCTCTTTATGACTCTGTGGCAGGGAATTTTAGGTGCCAGGGGGTTTATGCGCATAACAGATCCGACGGCGCGGTATGCATTTGGATATCCGGCCTGCGCCGCAAGCTCTTTGTAAGTTATTGTCTTGCCTTTGTTAACTGTGCAGAGCATAGATAAGACTTTTACCTGGAATTTGGTCAGCCCTTTTAATTTCAGCTCTTTTTTTATCTCTTTGAGCCTTTTTTTATCCATTGAATCAACTATGCTGAAGCATTTTCGGTTTCTTGTGCAGAGAATACCAACCCAATAGCAAGCACAAACCATAAACCTTTTGTTGAGGGTATGATACCGATATAACTACGATCAATGATTAGGATTAGTTCAACACAGTAAACTAGATACGTTCATGGGCTGCTATACCCGTTCTCCCAGCTGGAGGTGAAAATTACGTTGGTAGGAACGCCGTTGTTGCCGTTGCCGCTGTAGTCATTCGAGTTCCCGTTCAGCGGCCACCAACCGACGAGGTGCTGCAGATCTATTGGCGTGCCTCCTATTCCTTCGGTATAAAGTGTATTTACCGCGCTTGGAGAGAAGGAAGTGTTGTAGATTTGGACGTTTGAGATTTGACCGCTGAATGGATTAAGAAGGTTCCTTGCTATGCCAATAGTTAGATTTGAGGGTACTGGTAGTAACGATCCTGAAGCCGATACACTTCCTGCGGAATGGCCATTAATATAGAATGTCACAATTGAACCATTATAAGTAATACCGACCTGAGACCAGGTATTACTACTAATTGTATTTGGCGGAGTAGTCGAGGGGCAAGCACTAAGCATACAAAAACGTATTTCAAATGTGCCGGTACCAGTCTCATTTGAACCTAATTGATAGTCGCTCCTAGAAACTTGCGTTGGATAACTATATTGACCTGCAAACGGATAGTTCCATATAAAAATCGAAATTTGTGTGCCGGTAATATCATCAACATTTCCCATATTTATATAATCCGCGCCATTAAACTGCGCCACATACTGCGGTATCTCGTTGGTGTTGCATAATCCGACCTCCGACACAAACAGGTTGCTACCTGGGCCATTCGGTCTTAGTATCTGGCAGCTTCCCGGACTCGCCTTTGGGGAAAACGTGTAGGGGTTGAAGAGGTTGAGGGAGAAGAACGCCACCAGGACTATCGCGATGATGAGTATCGCCCATCCGTATGTCATCAGATATTCCATCGCAGATTGCGCTTTCTGACGAAACGCTTTCCCGGAAGGTTTTCGATGCCCTGTTGCAAACCCGGATGATTTAAGGATTTGTTTCTGGCCGAATCTTTTCCGGATGAATTTATTTATCTCTCTCTCTCTCTGGGAAATCTGCGACGAAGTTGTGTTCGCTTCGTTCCTGCGCTGTTGCATCGTCATCGTGATATGATGGCAAACAATAGTATAAAAATATTGGCTTTGACGAATTTTCCGAGAGTGTATCAGAATACCGTGGTGTCAAAGCGCAAACCGTAGCATGCACGGCTTTGTGAGACATTTACAGTCTCAGCATCTACGCCCTTGCAATCATGGTGCCCTTAAGCTTTTTGGCTAGCACTTTTGCTATGGGCTCGGTTATGTTTTTGGATGCACCCCAAACCTCTATGCCCACAATCTTGCCGTTGTCGTCCAGGTCCACTAAAACATCATCGTCTAGCATATCGGTATCCACGATTTTACCTTTGGGCTCTAACCTTATGTAAAGTATATCTGCCTTTTCGTCGTACTCAACTTTCATAATCTCGCCCAATAACCTATTTCCACCTTTCTCTTTATAATCTTTTCTGCCTTGGATGTCGCAAACATCGTCACCACGTCGTAAGTTTTGCCGGAGATATCATACACCACAATCAGCGAGTTGCCGTTTATCCGCCTGACAGCTACAAGGTGGCTCGTTGAGATATCAAAGAATCTTCTTTCAGGCTTCTCTAGTGCGATTAAGAGAGGACCAGCCTTTATCTTCCTTTCACGCATTGCCGTCTCGGCGTGCTTACCTAAGCGTATTTTCCTAGCCGTCGTATCCCAACGATTTTTATTTGCGCGATACAGTTTTATACCACTGCCTGTTTATAAAGTCGACTTATAGCATGGATTGAATTGTATTAGGCCGACTGATACCAGCGTACACCGGCAAATTCATGGGCTACTATACCCATTCTCCCAGCTGGAGGTGAAAATTACGTTGGTAGGAACGCCGTTGTTGCCGTTTCCGGAGTAGTCGTTCGAGTTCCCGTTCAGTGGCCACCAGCCGACGAGATGCTGCAGATCTATTGGCGTGCCTCCTATTCCTTCGGAGTATAATGCAAAAACTTGACTTGAAGAGAGGGAGGTGTTGTAGACTTGGATGTTTGCGATAGAGCCATTAAAGATATTACCCAGAATTGGCCATGTTACTATATTGTCATTTTGATGAGTTATAGGATAAATCCATGCAGTAATGGTGATTGCATTGGTGCCTTGACCATTATCTGTAACAGGTTGCTCTCCCACATATAAGTTTAACTGATTAGCTGGTGGATTATTGCTTACTGCAACAAATTGCCACATATTGGGTTCGATTGTGGTAATTCCACCACAAACCCACTCAACATTAAAAAAACAAGTAGCGTAGCCGCTAGAGGAAAAGGAAGAATTACCAAAAATTTCTTTAGATGAAGATGGGACAGTTATACCGCTACCGCTACCATTAAACCGCGCCACATACTGCGGTATCTCGTTGGTGGTGCAAGTCGGCCCCACCGCAGAAACGAACAGGTTGCTGCCCGGTCCATTCGGTCTTAGTATCTGGCAGCTTCCCGGACTCGCCTTCGGTGCGAATGTGTATGGGTTGAAGAGATTAAGTGAGAAGAACGCCACCAGCACAATTGCGATGATGAGTATCGCCCACCCGTATGTCATCAGATATTCCATCGCAGATTGCGACTTCTGATGAAACACTTTCCCGGAAGGTTCTTGATACTTTGTTGCAAACTCAGATGATTTAAGGATTTGTTTCCGGTCGCGCCTTTTCCGGATGAATTTATTTATCTCTCTCTTGGAAATCTACGATGAAGCGTTGTTCGCTTCGTTCCTGCGCTGTTGCATTGTCATCGTGATACGATGGCAAACAATAGTATAAAAATATTGGCTTTGTCGAATTTTCCGAGAGTGTATCAGAATACCGTGGTGTCAAAGCGCAAACCGTAGCATGCGCGGACATTAACTAGGCCTCCTTTTGGCTTACTTTCTCGATTCCTTTAGTTCTGCCATTGCCGACTCCTTTCCTTCGAATGACTCGAATTTCATGAACTTTCCTTTCTCGAGCTCCTTGTAGTGCTCAAAAAAGTGCTTCAGCTTTTGTTTTAGGGCTTCCGGCACGTCTTTTATATCAGTGTACAAGGATGAGTATGGATCGACCTTCTCTACCGGCACCGCTATTATCTTGTTGTCCTGGCCTTCCTCGTCTTTCATGACTGCCTTCCCTACTGCCCTGCATTTTATGACAGTTCCCGGCATTATCCTTTTGCTCGCCACAATCAGAACATCCAATGGATCGTTGTCCTTCGCCAATGTGCCCATTATGAAACCATAGTTCGTTGGATATGCCATCGATGTGAATAAGAACCTGTCAGCCACTATTGCCTCTATGTCCTCCTTGTATTCGTATTTTATGTCGCTGCCTTCGGCTATCTCTACAAACGCGTAGAATGTTTCAGGATAATCCTTTGTCTGTTCTTCCATCTTCATAAAACCACTATTGATGGGACGTGCCCAATCCTGGCATGCAGGATATTGTTGCGTGGGCAAAATTCCAAACAAGATGACAACAGAAAAATATAAAAAGAAATTAGCCTCGAGAATTTATGCGCTACCTAATGCACACTTTAATCATAACTTCGTTGAAGTTTTGAGGTGATCTATCCGCAGGTTCCCCTACGGATACCTTGTTACGCCTTAGCCCTCCTCACAGAACCTCAGTTCGAAAATTTCATAGAAAGTTCCTCACTGAAACCCCACTTGGGTGACTTGGCGGGCAGTGTGTGCAAGGAGCAGGGACAGATTCACCGCTCGATAGTGACAAGCGATTACTAGGGATTCCAGCTTCATGAGGGCGAGTTGCAGCCCTCAATCCGGACTTGGATCGGTTTTAGGGGATTTGCTTTGCCTCTCGGCATTGCGTCCAATTGTGCCGACCTTTGTATGCCGCGTGTAGCCCAGGAGATTTGGGGCATACTGACATGTCGTCGCCTCTTCCTTCCTCCTCTTTAGACAGAGGCGGTCCTAACAGAGTGCTTGGCTTATCGCTAAGCCAGTAGCAACTGTCAGCAGAGGTCTCGCTCGTTACCGGGTAAATGAACAATGTTCTGCACTCTTAAGCTATGTTTTCTTATAAACGTGATAAAACTCTCTGCTTTCCTTATCCTCACCTTTGTTGTGTGTGAGGTATGGAAGCCGAACTTCTCGATAAGCATTATGTTCCTTTTGCCTGGCCCATACAAGTATATTCCGCGTTCATCAGCGCCTCCGCACGCGTCGAACATCCCAGCAAAGTAGTTTGCTGTGTATATGTTTGCGTATCTGAAGATATGTTCTGAACGCTCCATTGACGTATCAATGAACTTTCTCATCTTAGAGTTGTAGAATTTTACTGTGTATAGGGTAGGCCTCTGGCTCTTGCTTACGAGCAGCTTATTCGGTTCTATGCCTAGTCCGATTGCTATCTTTATGAAGCGTTCCAATGAAGACTCGTCTTTGGACGACATCTCCACTGAAGAATTATCGCTGCATTTGCTGCAGCTATGCGCTCCAAGCAGATAGCAGATATCGGGATTTAGCTTAATCTTTTGCGTCATTACATCACTCACTTACTTACCGGACTTAACCGGACAGTTCACACCACGAGCTGACGGCCGCCATGCACCACCTCTCGGCTCGTCAGGTAAGATCTTTAGTCTGACCTTCATCCTGCCGTCGCCCCTGGTAATGTTTCCGACGTTGGGTTCAATTAAACCGCAGCATCCACCCCTTGTGTGCTCCCCCGTCAATTGTTTTAAGTTTCAGCCTTGCGACCGTACTCCCCAGGCGGCAGACTTAACACTTACGTTACGGTACTGCAAGCGTTCAAGACACTTGCAACACCAGAGTCTGCATCATTTACTGCTAGGGCTACTCGGGTATCGAATCCGATTCGTTCTCCTAGCCTTCGCCCCTCACTGTCGGATGCGTTCTAGTCAGGCGCCTTCGCCACCGTTGGTCCTTAAAGGATTATAGGATTTAACCCCTCCCCTATAAGTACCCCTGACCTCACCCGCTCCCTAGCCGATAGGTATCCCATGCCCGCATTGACGTTGAGCGCCAATATTTCACATGAGACGGTATCGGCCAGCTACGAGCGCTTTAAGCCCAATAATCGTGGACACTACTTGTGCTGCCGGTATTACCGTGGCGGCTGGCACCGGTCTTGCCCAGCACTTATTCGCAAAGATGATTAGACTTTGCAAAAGGGTTGCGTTAGCAACCCACTCAGGTTCCCCCCATCACGCGTATGCGCATTGTGGAGTTTGCGCGCCTGCTGCACGCCGTAGCGCTAGGGTCCTTGTCTCAGTACCCTTCTCGGGGCTTATGCTCCCACATCCCCTACGGGTTATCGGTATGGTGGGCCGTTACCCCGCCATCTGCCTGATCCGCCGCAGTCCTATCATAAAGTGGAAACGCTCCAATTTGCGCCCCTTTCGACTAACGCTCCTTCCAGATGCATTAGCCTATGGTGTATTAACCCCAGTTTCCCGGGGGTATTCGCCTCTTTACGGTAAATTGACTACGTGTTACTGAGCCGTACGCCGCCCTATGATGCCATAGAGCTGACTTGCATGGCTGTCGAAATCTGATAGTAGTGCCCTCCAGCAGCATCGACTGGAATCTTTTTGACAATTTTAGGTAGAATTGCACTTCTCGAGGCTAAATCCAATTCCGAGCTGGAATTTTCATGCTTTAAAAATGGTACTATACCTGCAAATAAAAATCAAGAAAAGCAAATATGATTGTAGGGATAAGGTATATATACCTTGTGCAACTCTCCTGAAATAAGGGTCTTGAGCTTATATTTTCGTCGTTTGGAGCATCATTTCATTTGATAATTATATCGCCCGCAGTTTATTCGTCCCATAATAATGAATAAAATGAATAAATGAAGTAATCGAGCCACTAAAATCTTTAATGTATTTCCGCCCCGGGTAATGAAAATGCGACAGAACAGGGCCTTCGGGCTGATATTTGCGAATAATCTAAAAGTTATTAAATCGTTGAGATATAATCTATCGATTGGATGGACATCGAGACTAAGCTTGAAATTATAAAGTCGCCGCCCACCGAAGAGATTGTGACAGAGGAGGCGCTTAGGGGCCTCCTTGAAACGAATGCCAGCCCGAGGCATTATTTTGGCCTTGAGATAAGCGGCATGCTCCATATAGGACATGTGCTTGTAGGATGCAAGAAGATAAATGATATAGCAAAGATTGGCGGACGGCCAAACATACTTCTTGCGGATTGGCATAGTTTCGCAAACGGAAAACTTGATGGAGACTGGGATAAAATAATAAAGGGGGCGGAGTTATATAGAAGGATATTCAGCATAGCCTCCCCGGACGCGAAAATAATCCTAGGATCGGACCTCTATTCAGATTTTGAGGAGTATTGGAAGGATGTAATGAAGCTTGCCGCTAAGACAACTATCGCAAGAGCCACCAGAACGCTCATAATAGAGGGACGCAGCGAGAAGGACACTCTGCACGTCTCTCAGTATTTATATCCGATCATGCAGGCTGCGGACATACTTGCGCTTGATGTAGATATTCCCCATGCGGGAATGGATCAGAGAAGAGTGCATATGCTTGCAAAGGAGCTGTTCAAGGCTGAAGGCATGAGAGAGATAGTGCCGCTGCACCACCACCTTCTCGCATCCCTTGTAAAACCAGCACAACGGACAGATACGCTAACCAAGGAGAAAGAGGAACTGGTGGCAGAGATGAAGATGAGCAAGTCTAAACCGGGCTCTGCAATATCCGTAATAGCTACAAATGAGGAGATATCGAAAATAATCGGAGGTGCCTGGTGCCCCGACAGAGAGGAGGAAGGGAATCCCATCTTAGAACTGTGCAAGTATGTCATAATGCCGGCAAAGGAAAAGCTTGATGTCAAAAGAGACAAGCGCTTTGGCGGAGATATCCAATATTCCGACTATAAGAGCATTGCAAGCGACTATGTCGGAGGAACGCTCCACCCTTCAGACCTAAAATTAGCTGTAGCTGGCGGAATATCTGAACTTGTTGGAAGGATAAGGGATAAATTAGACAACAATAGGGACAGGGAACTAATAAAGGTGTTTGAAGGGAGAAACAAGGGGTAAGAGCGCCGATGAGCGTATGCGTGCTGAGGATAGGGCACAGGCCGAAGAGGGATGTGCGCATCACTACCCATGTTGCGTTGGTTGCGCGGGCGTTCGGCGCGGATTCCTTTGTGCTGGAAGGTGATAACGAGAGCCTTGCGAGCATACGTAAACTGGTTGACAAGTGGGGCGGATCCGATAAATTCTCCATATGCTCTGTTAACGATCCGAAGCGTTTCGTCAGAGAGTGGAAAAAAGACGGCGGAAAAGTGGTGCACCTTACCATGTATGGTATCAACATAGATGATAAAAGATGGTCGGATATGGATGGCAGAATTCTTGTGGTGGTTGGTGCTGGAAAGGTGGAACGGTGGTATTACGAGAATTCTGACTTGAATATAGCTGTTGGGAACCAGCCACATTCAGAGGTCGCCGCGCTGGCGATATTTCTCGATAGGGTAAACAACGGACTTGAACTTTCCAAAGATTTTTTGGGCGCTGAGATATCAGTAATAGGATCGGAACGCGGTAAAAGAGTCCGGAAAAAACAGCCGTAGTCATATTATGTCTATGTTCGACTCTTTGTAGCCCATCCCGACTATCAGCTCCTTGATTTTGTTCTTATGGTTCCCCTGGAGCTCTATGAATTGGTCGTTTTTCACGGTTCCGCCGCATGCGAGTTTCCGTTTGAGCGCCTTTGCAGCAGATTCTATATCATCTGAAGGAACTCCTTCTATTATCGTTATTATCTTGTTGAACCGCGCTTTCTTTGTGTAAACTTTTATTAGATTTTCTGCCTCTTTTTCAAGCACGTCACAGACGCATAGCTCTTTCGGCAGGCCACATTTTGAGCATATATCATTCATTCTTTAAGTGCACCTCTCTCGTTAAGGATTGTTTTTATCCTTGCTATGTCCCTCTTCATCGCTCTTACCTTTACCACTTTGCTGGATACGCCAGTTGCCTTTATCTTTCTCTTCTCTATAGCCAATTCTAGTGATAGACCGTCTATTTTTCCTCTTAGGTCATTGTCTGGCAATGCGCGTATGTCTGCTATCTTAATATGAATCACCTTGACTCGGTTTTAATCCCTGCATCAGAGAATGAAGAGCCACCCTCTATTATGGGATTAATGATTTAAATACTTTTTGTAATCTGGGTAACGGTGTAAAATTTGTACGGCATCAAGAAGACACCTGATTTCAGTATATTTATTGGGTTTTCGATGTAATCATTCTCTGGAAGTTTAGAAGACATATAGAGAGACTTGATTGTGCAACTATCCATATTATCGATTCCTCTACTCTGTTGATTTGTTTTCTTCTGTATATCATCAGACGAAGCGGTTTTCAAAAACAAACAGTTATTAAAAGCTCTTACCACATTAATGGAGTGGAAACATGTTTGAGATTGTGTTAGGACGGGTTTCGGAGTGGGTGCAGAACCTTGAAAGCGTGACACACACACCAGAAAACCAACGCCGAAAGATAGTTCATTCTAAAGACAAAAAGATAGGGCTGAAGTCACAGTCGGCAATGGAATACCTAACGACATACGGATGGGCGATCCTCATACTAGCGATAGTCTTGGTGGCGTTCTTCTCCCTCGGTGTGTTCAATCCTTACACGTTCTCCCCGAAGGCAAGTCCGGGAAGCTGCCAGATACTAAGGCCGAACAGCCCTGGCACCACCGCATCGGAAATAGGTCCATGCACCAACGAGATACCGCAGTTCATTGCATCATTCACTCAAAACGGCGAGTATATAAGCGGGAACAGTATAGCGTTACTCAACAATCTGCCTAGCTTTACAATATCCGCATGGGTAGACTCTATAAATGGCAATTTTATATACTCGGAAGGCATTCCAGATGCTACTTTGAATCTTGAAGTAACTTCTGCAGGTGCAATAGAAATTCACCTCTGGAACCAAGGTTATTCGGGAAATTGGTACTTTTCCAACTCAAGTACAGGGGCCGTAAAAGCAGGTTCAATAAACTTTATTACAGTTACACTTTCAAATGGAGGGGTTGGCACTGGTAATGTAATATTTTACGTTAACGGCAAATTTGTTTCTTCAACAACAGGCCAATCTGAGTTCAACCCCACCACACACTATTATGCAATAGGCAACAATGTAGGTTCGCTATATGGTGGTTTGCAGTCCGCATACCAATACAATGGATCGATTGCCAATCTCCAGATTTACAACGCCACACTTTCGAAAGGCGAGATCCAGGCGCTCTATACTGAAGGCATCGGTGGCGCGCCGATAGACCTGCAGAACCTCGTTGGGTGGTGGCCGCTGAATGGTAATTCCAAAGACTACAGCGGCAACGGCAACAACGGCGTTCCTACCAATGTAATCTTTACCTCCAGCTGGGAGAACGGGTATACTGCTCCGTGATAATGATATCTTACAAATCTGCTCTTATACTATTCTAGTGGCAACAAATCCCGAACTCTTACTAATCTGATGGAACGGTTTTTATTAGTTGAGTGCGTATCGGGATATATGGCAAGGTATGCATGCGGTATATGCGGGCTGCATTATACAGATAAGGCATTGGCAGCCAAGTGCCATATGTGGTGTGCGATCCACAATAGCTGCAGGTTTGACATAGCGAGGCAATCTGTGGAGGCAGTAGCGCAGAGAGAGGGAAGCTGATATCTTTTTGCAGTGTTCCCGGTTACTCTGACCGTGGTTAGATTTTTAGATTATGCAGACCATTATCTTTTGTGGTACGAATGAAGGTCAGCATAGTTTCCAAAAGGGATTATCCCGAGATATCTCTGATAAAGAGGCATTTTGATGTTGTGAAGAAAGGTGCGATATGCATAGCCCTTGGCGGGGACGGGACATTCGTGCACGCTGCGATGAAGTACGATGTGCCGATACTGCCGATAAGGGTAAACGAGAACATGAGCTCTGGCTTTTACTCTGACCTCAGCACCAAAGACCTTCCGCGCATCATCGAAGGCCTGAAGGAGCATGAATATGATGTCAAAGATGCGGCAAACAAACTTAGGCTTTCTTTCAACAAGAAGGAGTATTTTGCAGTGAATGAAATTTCGTTAAACCATATAAAACAGGAGGTAAGCTTTAGGGTGTTTGAGAAGAACAAAGAGAGGAGGCGAATCTTTCCTTTCGTGGTCGCTGGAGACGGAGTAGTGGTTACTGGGGAGATCGGCTCGACCGCGTACAATAGGTCCGCAATGGGGCCTATCCTCCTCAGCAACAAGGTGATGTGCGTGACGTTCCTGAATACCGACGGGCCTTATAGGAACTCCCTGGTCGTAGATTCCGGCTCTGTCATAGAGATAGAGATAGCGAAGTATAACGGAATGCTCAGATATGATGGAATAGATGCAGGAATCGTAAATGAGGGGGATGCTTTCAGCGTATCCACATCTGACAGGATACTCAAGATTGTCAAGATGCGCTTCAAGAAGGAGACGCTTGGAGAAAAGATGGAGAGGATAATGAAGAGGAGAATGGAGAGATGAGCTAATG
This sequence comes from Microcaldota archaeon, assembly GCA_021816885.1. GTDB lineage: Archaea > Micrarchaeota > Micrarchaeia > Micrarchaeales > Micrarchaeaceae > JAJYXL01. The sequence continues at coordinate 16,628 of JAKAWS010000006.1, read as the reverse complement.
ATGAGGACCAAGCGCAGATATATCATAGTGGAATGTCTGCCAGATCTGGCTTACATAAAGGATTTTGATAGGGAACTGGCAGGAGGCATGCTCTCGGTGATAGGCCAGATAAGATTCCATAAGTCAAACCCGAGAGTGATACAGGTAATGGACGGTACTCATTTCATACTCAAGGTAGACCTTGAAGGTTATGAGGATTCAGTTCTCTCTCTGACGATGCTGAAAAGGCTTGCAGGCAAGGAATGCGCCTTCTACACGCTTAGGAGTTCAGGGACACTGAAGGCACTTAGGGCGTATTTCGGTGAGTTCGGCATAGATACAGTTAGAAAACGAGAATAAAGTGTGCTGCCGAAGCAGGTATTGCTGCAAGACGCTTTTGCAAAAGCGCTACTTACAACAACGTCGCTCCTGCATAAAGTTTATTAAGGTTCTAGTCCTTATTAGATTGGTCTTACTTCTGGCAAGACGCAGTTTATCCTTTATGGTGTATACATATGTACCCAAATATACAAGCTTATGACAGAGGAGTCATGTTCAGCCCTGATGGAAGGCTGTTTCAGGTAGAGTATGCAAGAGAGGCGGTCAAGCGCGGAGCTACTTCGTTAGGTATGATAACAGACAAGGGTGTATTGCTCATAGCGCACAAGAACATATCCGATCCGCTAGTGGTCCCTTCGACCATACAGAAGATATTCAAGCTAGATCCTTTCATAGGTTTAGCTTACAGCGGTATTGTCTCTGACGGGCTTATGGTCGTGAAGAACCTAAGAAGAAGCACGCAGATGCACAGGATGCTCTACGACGAAACACAATCAGTCGAGACGGTAGCAAAGAATATCGCAGAGAAGATGCAAGAGGCTACGCAGTACGGAGGAATAAGACCGTATGCAGTATCATTGCTCATAGGTGGCGCAGCCCCAGAACTTCAGCTCTTCGAGGTTGAGCCGGGAGCCACCCTTTCAGGGTACAAAGCCGACGCGATAGGCCAGGGGAAGAAGGTCGCTTCAGAGATATTACTCAAGGAATACAAAGACAACATATCTTTGGAAAACGGAATAAACATAGGAATCAGCATAATAAAGAAGGTAAACGATAAGTCTAAGATAGACTCTGAGGATGTGGAGATAAGTTACATATCAGAGAAAAAGGGCTATGAAAAGCTAACCAACATCTCCAAATATTTCTGAGTACGCAGTGTTACTATGTCTTCTAAGCAGATAGTTGTGAAATACACGCATGACAAAGAGGTTTTTGAGATAATAGTGGATTCTGAGCTTGCCTATGAGTATTTGAGTGGGAAAAGGACAGATCCGATGGGCATATTGGAATCGGACGAAATATGGAGAGACTCTAACAAAGGGATCAGGCAGAGCCAGGACAAGATAAAAAAGGCCTTCGGCACCACAGACCTCCCTGATGTGGTGGCGCAGATAATGAAAAAAGGGAACGTGCCGCTCACTACAGAGCACAGAAACAAGATGGCAGATGAAAAGAGAAGGCAGGTAATAGAGGAGATCACAAGGAACGCAATGGACCCCAGAACAAATGCACCGATGCCTAAGATCCGTATAGAGAATGCGATACACGAGGCAAGGATAAATATAGATCCTTTCAAGAGCGTGAGCGAACAAGTAGAGGATATTGTAGAGAAGATAAGGCCTTTGCTACCAATAAAGATAGCTGTTGTGAAGATACAGGTGGTTATACCTCCGGAATATGCAAGCGGAAGTTTCTGGATAATAAGGCAGTTTAACGTCAAATCAGAGGAATGGATGTCTAACGGAGCGCTCAAGGCTGTGGTGGAAGTGCCGGCCGGTCTCCAAAACATCTTTTATGAGAAGATAAACTCGTTGTCGCACGGAAATGCGCAGAGTGAGATACTTAAGTAGGCTTTTATATGAAAACAGTAGTTTTGCCAGGAGACGCAATGCCGGAAGGTTTGGCTGGAACACATTATACCTATATGAGCGCTGGACACGCCATATCTAAAGTTGTCGGTGTGTACGACGATGAGAGGAAAGAAATAATGCCGTTGGAAGGCGCATGGCATCCGAGAGTTGGCAACAGCATAGTTGGCGTGGTAGCGTCCGTAGATAGGAACACGTGTTCCATAGATCTTAGGCATTCGTCCTACGGGGTATTAATAAACGATAGGATGAGCAGGTACAGACCAAGGGTCGGGGATGTTATAGAATCAGTTGTAAAGAGCATAGAGAGAAAGAATGTGCCTGTGATGGACAGGGCACGGCCAATAGAGGAATCTAGCTGGCTTGTGTATGTTAAACCTTCCAAGATACCAAGAGTATTAGGCAGAAATAACTCGATGCTTAGACAGATAGAGGAGCTTACTCAAACAAGAATAATAGTCGGGTTGAACGGATTCGTCGCGATTAGCGGAAAGGGTATAAACCCCGCTGTCGCTTCTATAAGAAAGATAGAGTCGGAAGCGCACACTCCGGGGCTCACTGACAGAATAAGAGAGATGCTCCTTTCTATTAAGGAATATGATAAGTGAAGTGATAATGCTTAGTGATATTATGGCGTCTAAGATAAATAAACCAGAGCTCATCCATGGCGGAAAGAGGCTAGACGGACGTAAAGCAGACGAGCTCAGAGAGATAAAGATAGAGGCAGGAGTGCTCAGGAACGCAAACGGCTCCGCTTACCTCGAATGGGGGAAAAACAGGATAATAGCAGCAGTGTACGGCCCGAGGGAGGTAGTGCCAAAACATTTTGCAGACCCTAACGCAGCAATAATCAAGTGCAGGTACTCCATGGCCCCGTTCTCCTCCCTTGAGGAACACGGAAGGTCTGGACAGAACAGGAGAGCTATTGAGATATCAAAGGTCATAAAGGAGGTCTTCGAGAACGTGGTCCTTCTGAACGAGTACCCGAACAGCGAGATAGACATATTTATGGAGGTACTGCAAAGCGACGGCAGTACGAGGGCCGCATGCATAAATGCAGCGGCTGTGGCGCTCGCGAGCGCAGGCATACCGATGAAGGACATGGTCTATGGAGTAAGCGTGGGAAAGGTGGATGGAGAGATATGCGTCGATGTAGATATGCTCGAGGATAATTATTCTGACGCGGATATGCCCCTTGCGATATCGCATAGAGACGACCGCATACTCTTGCTTCAGATGGATGGGGACATGAGCAACGAGGAGGTCAGAAGGGGTTTTGATATGGCTGTTGTGGCTGGAAAGAAGATAAAGGAGCTACAGAGAGAGGCGCTTCTTGCAGTTTATAAGGGTGTTTGAATGAGCGGAATTAATACTTTGAAAGGGGCTTATATAAGGTCTGTGCTTAAGGACGAGAAGAGAATCGACTCCAGGGAGAAGTTCCAGATGCGCGAGATAGAGGTGAAGAAAGAAGTGCTTTCTAACGCAGAGGGCTCAGCCAGAGCTAGACTCGGAAACACAGATGTGATAGCAGGAGTAAAGGTAGTAGTTGAAGCACCCCATTCCGATACTCCGAAGGAGGGAAACATGGTGGTGTCTGCCGAACTTCTGCCGATGGCTTCAGCAGGGTTTGAGACAGGTCCGCCAAGTCCTGCTGCAATAGAGCTTGCAAGAGTGGTTGACAGGGGGATACGGGCTGGCGGATGTGTCGATATGGGAGGCCTGTTCATAGAGGATGGAAAGGTCTATTCGGTGTATATTGACGTATACGTGTTAGATTACGATGGAAACCTGTTCGACGTATGCACTATAGCTGCGATGAGCGCACTTATGAATACAAAGCTGCCCAAGTATTCCGACGGCGAGATAGACAGGAAGGACAGGAGCAGGAGCCTCAAGATAGACAATGTTGTCTCGTCTACGACCTTCGGGAAATTCGGAGAGGATATAATCCTAGATATGAATGCGGATGAGGAACAAGCTGCAGATGCGAGAATAACCATAGCGACTGATGGAAAGGTCGTCAGGGCGATGCAGAAAGGTTTAAATGGGGATTTCACAATAAAGCAAGTAGAACAGCTCATAGACATCGCGCTCAGCAAAAACGAAGAGATAACAAAACATATCAAGAGATGATAACATGGCAAAGGACACCATAAGGTATGGAAGAAGGATAAGAAAGGCGGTGCGCGCGATAAAGAAGAATAAGATATCATTGTACAAATGCGAATCGTGCGGGCATATCTCCGTGGAGAGGGTCGGCACTGGGATATGGAGATGCAGGCATTGCGAAAAGACGTATGCCGGGGGAGCGTATACTATGACAACACCCGCAGGGGAGTTCGCAAGGCAGCAGATCAAGATGATAAACGAGGGAAGGTAAGGCAATGACAGAAGTGGTCTACGGAAAGATTGAGAAGCTGGTAGTGCACCTTGCGGTAAAGATGGAACTTGATGAGATGATAAGAGAGAGATTGACCCCCGGAGGCACCATACCTCTGTATTGGTGCGGAGGGGTCCTCTTCGGATTTAGCAACCTTCCGATGACTGGAAAGGTCATAGAAGAATACCTTCATGGAACGCTGCATTGGGCAGAGGTCCATTATACTGAAATGAAGGATTACAATCCAGTACTAGAACTGAAGGACGATAGCTACCCTGCCCCGATAAGCGTTAGGGTTCTGGATATGAGGAAATCAGAGCTGCACTGCGATTTCGTGAAGTGGCTCAAAAAACAGAAATGAAAATGTTTTATATCTGAATGTTGACTGACTAGTGATTATATGGTATATTTTTGTGCTGAATGCAAGAGAGAAATAGAAAGCGTAGAGAACGGAGTCAACTGCGCGTACTGCGGAAGCAGGATGGTAAGGAAGAGAAGACCAGGCATAGCTAGAGAGGTAAAGAGCGACTGATTAGAGAGGTTCGTTACCTACCACTATGACTTCCGATACGTTCTTTACCCGCTTGTAGTTTATGCTGTTCTTCCTTATCTCTTCGTGCAAATCTTCTGACCTGGATATGTTGTCCATGTTTTTCAGAAGTATCGATGAGACTGCGCCGTCCTCGAAGTCGATTATAAGGTCTTCGACCCTGCCTAATTTTTTACCTGAAGTAGTTATTATTCCCTTCCCGTAGATTTCCGATATCCTTAGATCCATCAGTAACACCTATTTTATCTCGTAGATATGTTTGGCGGCAAACATCCTGTTTATATTAGCCTTTACATCCTTTATAAACTCTTCCGGATTTTTGGTGTAGGCTTCTAACTCTGCCTCTGAGAACATCTTGATGTTCCGTGATATCAAAAGTATTAGGTATTGATCTGTAAGGCAATAGCTTTTGGACTTACACGAATCGCACATGTAGACGGGCATGACAGGTATGTCTCCTTGTTCGCCTTCAATGATACACGACACGGAAGAACCGCATTTCGGGCAGCCTTTCTGAAGGGAGACGGCCTCGTACACATTCTCTCTTGGTTCGAGGCCAGCAACTTCTACAAATTCCTCCGCGTGTTCCTTTGGGGTCTTGCCGGCTTTAAGCAGGTGGCGATCCAGTATGGTCCCGCCTTCTGAGAAGACAGTCTCCAACACATCCCCATCCTTGACGCTCTCCCACGTTTTTATTCTCTGAGAACCGTCTGATGTATATTCGAGCCTGACTGCGTGCTTGGGGCTCTCCGATATGTTTGACTCCATGACGCTAATCACTGTCTATCTTGTAGGATTCGATGTCTGCGGGAGTTATCTCTTCGGAATGATGACGTTTTGACATTTTTATCGCATGTTTTGAAATCTCGATCGCTTTGGCTTCAATTATCTTGGCAAGCTCTTCGGCCGCCTCATCGGTCATATTGACTCCGAACCGCTCCTTGACGAACTTTTTCAAGGTGTTCTTCAGAATCCTTGTCTTTTTCTCCACTTCAGCACTCAAGATCATCATCACAGCATAGCTCAGTTATGCGAAATCATCACGCCGATGATTGTTAGGCAGGGTATTTAATTTTGACGGTTTGGTTATGGCAACCAAGATAGATGATATTTTGTGATTTGTAAAGCACAGATAGGACATTATTATTAATCCCGATATGAAATCTTTGTGATTGTACCATTTTATGTATTTTTCCGGACTCCTCAGGATTTTCGAGTTGGCGAGGTCTGCAAGTTGCATATAAGCAATATCGATTTCGACAAACGAGAACTAACGATTAAGAGCGAGAAGCCATGGCACAAAGATTTGCTGATAATTCTTTTGGACTTATTCAAAGAAACTGTTGAATTTATGAACAAGCGCTAGAAAGAGATTAAGGCAACGGAAGGCCATAATAAGTGAATGTTGAACTTTGACAAGGGAAGTTTTAAGATGTGCTGGCCGTTGATTCTGATAGAAGCATTTTAAGTTTTCGGATCTAATTACTTTTGCAGTTGGTTATAATTGCAGGAAAATGGCCATTTAACACGAATAGCTAAACGTATTGGAATAAACCAAAAAATTTAAGGTATATGACTGATTGTATGACTGGTAGGCAAATAGTATATATTGTTCCGGGAATGAATACCTCGCTTAGACATAAATCATTTTTAGAGGTAGCAAAACTCTTTAGGTCAAATGGGATAAAGCCAGTATTAATTAATATAAATTGGAAATCATCTATGAATGGTTATATTACACAGTTTATTAAAAAATACAATGTTACCAAAAAAGATGGAGATAAAGTTTATTTATTTGGATTTTCTGCAGGGGCATGGATAGTGCTTATGGCTGCTATAAAGTTAGTACCGTATATGACTATTTTATGCTCACCTTCTCCGTACTTTAAGGAAGATATCAAGTATTGGGATAGAAAGTCGATTCGCGAAATTGGAGAAGAGAAATTTCTAAGTTTTAATAATTATAAGTTTAAACCCATTATGAGGAAGTTTAGGTCAAAGATGATTGTTTTTATAGGCGATAGAGAATATGATTTTATGTTAAGACGGGCGAAAGCTATACGCAAATCAATAGATAACAGCAGATTGGTTGTTGTAAAATCCGGGGAGCACAATATTGGTAAAAAGGAGTATATGCATGCGCTTTGGGAAAACTTAACTAAAGACAATTTATTTTAACCTCAGGGAAATGGCGGAACTGTCCTAATTCAGGTAGTCGGCCGTTTTGCGATGTAAAAGGCTCTTTTTGCTTGAAAAACATTAGCAGAAGCTCTAGTTACCGATGTCTCTTTACTTTACGGATTTGAGTCAGGAAAGTGGCAACAGGTTTTAGAAAGGTATTTAATTTTTGAATGTGTGTCTATATCGTCTCTTATCGTAGGGTTTTGAGACTTTTGGTGAATTAGATGTCGGTAAAGGAAGTGAATGAAAAGGATTTTGAGACAGAGGTTCTCAAATCAAATCTGCCGGTTGTGATAGATTTCTGGGCCCCGTGGTGCGGACCTTGCAGGATGTTCTCCCCTATAATAGAGGAGGTATCTGAGGATTACAAAGGCAAGGTAAACTTTGTCAAGATCAACGCGGATGATAACGAGAAGCTCGTGGGAGAGTATGAGGTTATGGGGATACCTACAGTGGCGCTTATCGAGAAGGGAAAGCTAAAGGCAGTGAGCGTAGGCGCAATCGGAAAAGACGCTTTGAAGAGCTGGATAAACAAAAGCCTCTGATTTCATGGCTGATATACCTATGCCTAGAGGAGTTCGGGATTTTTTGCCGAACGAAGCGCTCTTCAGGAACAAGGTAATCCAGACAGTAGAAAGCGTTTTCCAGAGATTCGGATTTTTGACTATCGAGACCCCTAAGATAGAGTCGCTCGATCTGCTCAAGGCAAAGAACGCGATAGGAGAGGAAAACAAACTCATATTTGAGATTGCGCAGGAGAACCTTGGACTGAGATATGATATGACTGTCTCTCTGGCCAGATATGTTGCTATGCATCAGGACCTGCCGCTGCCGTTTAAGAGGTACTGTATCGGTCTTTCGTGGAGAATGGACGAACCCCAACGGCTCAGATACAGGGAATTCACCCAGGCAGATATAGATATAGTAGGAGGCGGCATAGCTGCAGCTGACGCAGAGATCGTTGGGGCTGCTGCAGCGACTTTTGACGCCTTGGGAATCGCTGTTGACATATCATTGAACAGCAGGGAGATAATCGAACGGGCGTTGGTCAACTTCGGCGTAAGCGCGGAGAAGCTTGTAGGATGCATGAGAATATTAGACAAGTTCGACAAGCAGGGCAGAGACGGGATACAGGGACTGTTGAATGGCTATGTAGGGGAAGAGATATCATCAAAACTGATGGCTATGATAGATTTCCAGGGAACCAATGAAGAGAAGATAAGATACGCTGCTGAAATCGCAGGAGAAGATGCAGTAAAGGAGCTGAAAGAAACTATCGACATATTGGAGACGTATAAGCTTAAACAGAAAGTCTCTGTGGACTTGACTGTGATACGCGGCCTTGATTACTACACCGGCATAGTATTGGAGATGAGAATAGACAGAACCGTAGAGATAAATGGGAATCTGGTCAGAAAATTTGACGTCGTTGGCGGAGGCGGAAGGTATTCCAATCTCGTGAAGAACGTTGGGGGAAGGGATCTCGGCGGGGTAGGAGTTGCGTTGGGCATAGACAGGATACTCGATGTCCTTGATTTCACTAAGCAGAAGAAGAAAAGCGTTTCAGACGTCTTTGTCGCCAACATAAAACAGAGCAACTTCAAGTATGCCCTCACAGTCGCAAATCTGCTCAGAGAGAAAGGAATACCTGCAGATATAAACCTTGCAGAAAGGAACATATCCAACCAGCTCTCCTACGCCTCGAATATAGGTTACCGATTTGTGCTTGTGGTAGGAGACAGCGAGGAGAAAAATGGGACCGTAAAGATAAAGGATATGGTAAGCGGCAAAGAAGAGGAAGTTGAATCAGGCAAGCTGCAGGACTTTTTCTCTGGCAATCCGACCCGCTAGGGTTTTGACGAACCTTCTTGCATATGCTTCTTTCCTTCCTCTGTTCGTGAATCTATGTCATTCGCCAGGGCAGCTCTCTGTTCGTCAGACATCACATTCTGAAGTATGTATTTGGAGTAATTGCTTGCCGTCTGTGATATATCCATGAGTATAGACTGCACCTCTGAGGGTTTTAGGTTCATATCCCTTGTGGGCTGCACCATCTCTATCCCGACCGGAGCGTACCTGAAGACCATCGTTATCGCGCTGCGCATGTTCTCGAATAGCACTGTGACTGTGGCGCTTGTGGTGAACAGTCCTTCTATCTCTAATGGCTCCTCTATCGCCCCGAAACAGTAAACCACACCTGGCTCTTTAAGAAGGCGGTTGTTGACAAGGTCGACCATCAACGGCTGCAGTTTTTCTTTCTCTTTGCTGTGCATGTCGAAATAGAGCTTTAGAAGTATGCCTCCGCTGTTTATCTTGTCTTCTGTGACTTTCTGCACATCTGTCTTCGGCATAGAAATCAGTTTATTAAACAATTTCTTCTTTATAAACCTTTCAGATTATTGACGGCGCCATACCGACCCGTTCTTGCCGTCTTCCACTATAATCCCGAACCGCTCCTTGAGTTCTTGTCTAATCTCATCGGCAGACTTGAAATCTCCGCTCTGGCGCGCCTTCTCCCTTTCCTCTATTAATCTCTTCGGCTCTGCGGCAAGCGGCTTTGTCTCAGTATGCTCCTTGAACGAAAGTCCCAGCACACTGTCCATTTTGAGCAATGTAGCCATAACTGCATCTCTGCCAGCCTTGGATAGTTTTCCGGTAGAATGGCACTTATTGACCACACTTATAAGGGCATGTAAGGACGCTAGCGCCTCCGGCGTGTTCATATCGTCTTCCATCCATTCAAAGAATTCGCGTTCTAGCGAAGCTATCTCTTCGATAAACTCCCGATCAGGCTTCCCTTCTGCATCGTATCCAGATATTCGCTCTATGAATGAATGTATAGAGGCAATGGTGCGTTGCGCGTTCCCGAGTGCCTCTTTTGTCATGTTCATTATGCTTCTGTAATGGCCTGTCAAAACAAAGTACCTATATCCCTGCGGCGAGATCCCCATTCCTTCCAAGTCTTCTATCGTGTATGTGTTATGGAGCGACTTTGACATCTTTGAGCCGTTTACCTTAAGGAATTCGTTATGCACCCAGAAGTTCACGAACTTTTCGCCGGTTGCTCCTTCCGACTGCGCAATCTCGTTTTGATGATGTATCTGTATATGGTCTACCCCGCCAGTATGCACATCAAAATGGTTTCCCAGGTATTCCATGCTTATCGCGCTGCATTCTATGTGCCAGCCAGGAAATCCTCTTCCGTATTTAGAGTCCCACACCATCTCCTTTTCTTTCTCCGGGGAGAACCTCCATACCGCAAAATCCGTTATGTTCCTTGTGCCAGAAGGGCGCTCGATCCTCGCCCCTCCGATCAGAGAAGAGTTCAGTCTCTTGAAGTCAGTCCCAGATAGATTGCCATAGTCCTTAAACTTGGATGTGTCGAAGTATATGCCGGTCTCTGCTTTGTATAGATATCCGCGGCGTTCCAAACTTTCTATAAGATTAAGCATCTGTGGTATGTGATCTGTCGCCCTTGCTATGATGGATGGCATCTTTATGCCAATCTTTTTGATGTCTTTAAGGAACAGCCTCTCGTACTCCTTCGCAATCTCCTTTGCGCTCTTGTGCTCTATCCTGGCTGTTTGCTTGAGCTTGTCCTCCCCGAGGCTGCCGTCGCCCACAAGATGACCCACATCTGTTATGTTCATGACGTGTATTACCTTGTAGGAACGATGCTCGAACATCCGCCGCAGAGTATCGGAGATTATGTAGGCGCGGAGATTGCCGATATGCGCATGGCTGTATACCGTAGGACCGCATGAGTACATCCTCACCTCTTTTTCCTTTATCGCCTTAAAATCTGACTTCTTGCGTGTGAGGGTGTTATAGAGCTTCATACACCAGCCTATTTCTCTATGGTCATTGTAGCGGTTATATTCTCAGTCTGCCATGGCACCGACGACATGTGTATGTCAGATATCGCGGTAAAATTGCTGATTGGGCGCTCACGTGTCGGAATCGTAGGTTGTATCCCGTATATGTCTGACACCACCCTGAAACGGACTATCTTGTTCTTGACCGAAAGCAGAGGTATCGAGGCGTTTTGGAATGTGTAGAGTAGGTCGCTCGACGAGCCAGAATATGTGTTGTAGCTTGCGATTATCGCAGGTGTGCCGTTCTGGTATAATATCTCAACATAGTCGGTGCGGTTGTTTGGACTCACTATTTGGAAGTCCAGATATGGGGCCGTAGCATTGAAGTATGAGGATGTGAGGTTTCCGTTGAACTGTATGTTGGAGCACGTGCCGGTCGATGCGAAGTAGTCTGTCCCATATAACCCGAGCCATGGGAAGTCTTTGAAGCATATCTCGCTGTTTGCCACTATAATGTTTTGGGGTAGGGTGCCGAAAGCGATAGTGTTGACAGACCAGCCGGCATAAGTTCCAGTAGAAAAGTTTCCGTTGAACACGAAATTATACTTGTTCTGTGTCGACGGCACCGTCGTAGTGTTCATCGAGAGTATCTGGTGCGGATTAGAGCATGTGCCTTTGTCTCCATATGTCGAGAATTCCACAGTATAGTTTTGGGCTGGCAGATATATCGAGTTTAGGAATGTAAGACAGGAATAGTTGTTACTCTGATTGAAATACGTCTTGTTGTCATATCCCATTATCAACACGTTGTCGGTTGTGGATATGCCGGATGCGGACCAGATGCCAAGTGCACCGCCCGTCCAGGAGCACTTGTACCTGACTGTGTTGTTTGCGTTTATGCCTTCGTATATGAAGAGGTCTGAGCAGCTCCCTGAGTATATTATGTTGGAGGTAGTCGTATTCTTTATGGGATTTATTGATACGGGCGCTGTGGTAGGGACGGATGGGATTATGTGGCCAGTCTTGAAGATTGTGAGCAGATGTCCGAACAGTATGGCTAGTACAATAAGTATTATCATGACTACGAAGTATGAGGCTAATTTCTTCCCGTTCAAGCGAGCACCGATATAGTTTAATACCCACACAATAAAAATCTTGGCGTTGGGTGGGTATGGGTAGGAGTTTAATAACCTTTCTAACTATATCTTCATCGATTAACGCTTTAAGGTGTATTCTTTTTGGGTAGCATACCGAGAAAATGGAAGAAGAAAGGACGCATGCGCTGGAAGTGGAAGAAGAAAAGAAGAAAGAGACTGAAGAGGGCGCAGAAGCGCAGAGTCGGAAAACTCTGATGCTTCAGTGCATCAGAGGAACACACTGCACTACTTCGCGATTTGTCCGGATTGCTGAAACGGATGGCAACAGCCGTAGGCGTAGAGACACACGCAAAACCTAGAGAAGGCGTCAACCTAATCTCAAAGAAGCATAAACTATTCGACACAAACAGGTAGTTTCTTAATTTTCATGTGCGCTGGCTTCTCTTTTGACTTTTTGAAGCTTGCGGCGGAGGTTTATATATCTCTCAGAGATAGAGGATACGTGTGATACGCATAATATGGTGATAATATGGCTTTTAAAAACGTGAGTTTGAATAGCAGGGCGGGGCTCGCTGGAAATCCAAACACAGATGCAGGGACGCTGGATATACTAAGTGATGATATAGATGTGCGGATCAGAGCCGCGGTCGCCGAAAACCCAAACACCAACGCCGAGACGCTTGCGATACTGAGTGAGGATGTAGATATATGGATTAAAGAGAAGGTCGCTAGAAATCCACATACGGACGCGGAGACTCTGAATGCATTGAGTAATGATGATGATGCAGAGATTAGAATAAAGGTAGCAGAACACCCGAACACAGACGCGGGAACGCTGAGAGTACTAAGTAAAGATATGAAGATGTGGGTCAGAGCTAAGGTAGCTGGAAACCCAAACACAGACACAGAGACACTAAAGGCATTGAGTAATGATGATGATATAAAGGTCCGCATGAGAGCCGCGCAAAATCTAAAATATTTTCTCCGTGAATATTGAGATGGGCCCTTACTCCAGCAACATACGCGGACGGCTCGCGCATGGATCTACAGCTATGGTGGTTCGATGATGCGTTGCTGTGCTCTGCCTCAATCCTGCATCCGCGCTACTTCGCGATTTTCTCCAGTATCGGATATGTCTCGTATAAGCGCTCCTGTTGCAGCTGCTGATAGAGCATGTATATTATCCCTACTGTAAGCAATATGCCCATCCCTGTCCCAATAGCACCGGTCAGCGTTGCGATTGCTGCAAGGAACCCTACAAATAGGCTTCCGAGCACTGTTATGGTCGGGATATACTTATTGAGCACGTTCTCGACTATGCGCGGATCTCTTCTGAAGCCAGGTATCTGCCAACCTGTTGAGCCAAGCTGTTCTGCGAGGTGCTTTGGGCTCTGGCCAGTCATTTCTACCCAGAACTTGCCAAACACTACAGAGAGGAGCATAAGCACTACTACGTATATTATCACATGCATCCACTCAGGAACCAGGACCATCCCTCCCCATGGAAGGAAGAGCTGTGTGGTGTGCGTTGCAAGGTAGGTAATATATGGACCGTATCCACCTATGCCGTAAGGCGCCTGATATGGAAGCGGAAACGATGGCGATATGAGGTAAACGAGTCCGCCAGATAGTGTAGGCGTAGTCCCGCCTGTTGCTGTTGCAATAGGCTGATAATAAGCGAAGAACCTTGCAATGTTGCTCGTGGAGCTCGCTATGAACCTGAACCATACAGTCAAGCTCTCCTCCAGTGCAGTTGCTAATATCACGGGAAGCACGCTGACATATAAGAACGGAATTGGAAGGCGGCCTCCTACCCCCCTGAGCTGTTCAAAGCTCAACGGCAGTTCAACCTTCATCTCGTATGTGTATATGCTAAGCAGGAATACGATTATCGCGAATATAAGTGGGCCGAACGCCGCGACCGCGTTTGATAGTGCTGCTGCACCGCCGGCTTGAATTGCAGCCACTGCGCCAGGTACCAGTATGCTTATCGTACCTGCAACTATCGCATAAGATACCCCGGCGGCTATGAACATGTTTATTCCAGAGGTTATCCCATATTTCGCCATAGCCTCGTCCAGCATTATTATGGTTATTGCGCCGATGGCAAGCTGAAGTATCACCATGCCAATAGCCCCCACGCTTGCTACCGGGACAAATCCAGTATACACGTATATGATAGATTCGCCTATCGCTATCGATATGGCAGCAAGCTTCTGAAGAGATTGGAACCTCGCTTTCTGTGCAGTATCGTCAAGGTCGATGTTCCAGAGACCGGAGCCGACAAGCAGCTGCAGCACTATGCTTGCAAGCACAATCGGCCCTATGCCTACGGTTATTACGCTGCCGATCCTTGCGGCAAATATTATGCTTATGAGTTGAAGAAGCGGCTGCGATATCGCCTGCTGGTTTACTCCTATCGCATATGTATTGTATAGAAGGAAATAGACACCTATGATGGCTGCCGTCCAGTACATTTTCTCTCTGAGCGACAGAGGCGCTCCTGGCGATTTTATCCCCGGAAGGAATGGGGATATCTTATCCATGAACTCTAAGCTCAATCTATTACCTCTCGAACCTCAATCTGTAAGAATCTTTATCCAGGCTTATTTCAATCTTTATGGGATGTTTGTCCAGAAGACCGCTGATGAATGCCCCTATGAGCCTTGCAATCTCCATTCTCGACACTGACTTATCGAGTTGTACGTATATGAATTTATCCCTTACTGATACGCTCCCGAGACCGATTATGTTTAACCACTTCGTTATATAATGCTTATCTGTAGGGCAAATGCGGCGCGCAGCCTGCCCGAAAGTTTCCATAAGCATAAAAGCATCTGGTTGAAAATCTGGTTTTGAAAGAAGCGAGAGCAGGAGCCTGTCGTACGCAAGAGATATCTTATTACTGGTTTCCCGTGAATCCCGCATGTGAATGATAAGGTTTTCGAGGCTGGCGTTTGACGCGGGAAGTGTTTTGGCAGGGCTTATAACGTTTGTGATAAAGCGGCAAGACCAACTGCCGAAGTACCTGCACCCTTCCTCAGTAACATCGATATGGTCCTTGAACACAGCGGACAAAAACCCAGAGACTATTCCGGCCTCGAACGGATGAGATATTGCACCTATCTCTGACTGCCTCTCTTCCCAAACATCAAACTCTATCTGATGTGGAAAGATGTGATAAGAAGAGTCGAATCCCGAAGCATCGAAGAACATAGATAGCTTATCGAGATAGTCATTTATCCCAGTAGAGCGATTGCCAGTGCCGCTGTATATGGTCCTTCCTACAAAGATTCCAAGCCGCTTCGCTAACGCGATGTTGCGTTCTGAAGCACAGCAGAGAAGAGAATGCAGTGCGAACGAGGCGCTTTCGATACTGTGGTCTTTCCCCGAGGAAGCGGCAAAGACGAGAAGCTCTGCGTAAGACGAAGCGGAGGAAGGGATAGATGCTCTATCTGCGTGTGGTATCTTCCTCTTCTTTTCTTCAGTGCGCCTTTTTTGAACTTTTCTGTGGAGCGCTTTCTTGGCGGGCATTCGAACACTCAGGTGACGTTCATCTGTTTCTCAAGAGATTTTATAGCCGGAAGCGAACAGAAAGATGCAGTATTGTTTATAGAACCGCAGGTGTGTGCAGCGTAGACATCCGCGGCGGCGTATTCCGACCATGAGAACTGGTCGTTGAAGTTTTTAAGCTGGGCAAATACCTGCGCATGAGTCTCGTATTCGAGAGGAAGTATTGTAGTGGGGGTCGTATTTCCAAAGACTTCCCCAACTGTGCCGTCGATAATTGTAGTACCCCAGAACATAAATGGGGTTCCGGAGAACTTCCCAGTTGAATTCATGAACTGTAAGGCGCTCAAGTATGTAGAGTTGGGAGCGTTCTGTATAAAGAAGGTTAGCGGTTTAACTACAAAGCCTTGTATTATCGGTGATTCATAGTCAGACGATATGAAGTTTATGTATTTGCTGGAATAGCTGTTCCCGTAACCTACGCCAGATTGTATTGTATAGTTGTCCTTAGCCCAATATAGCGTAGGAAGGTCGTGGTCCCCAAAACTGCTATATCCTTTGTATAAACTAGAGAAATTTCCGAATCTGGACAGAGCGAGCGCCATTGCCCATCGGCCCTCTCCACAGAACACGCATGATGTGGCACCCACATAGACGACGCTCGGCTTGCCGTCTATTATGAGAGGAGGATATTGATTGCTCTTGTTAGCCGGGACGTTACTTACATAATTCTGGATAGTGCCATTGAGAAGCATCTCGCCAGCTGTCTCAAAATATGAGTTTGGCGCGTTGTTTATAATCGCAAGGTCTGTAGAGTTTATAGGCTTTGATATGTTCGTAAGCCTTCTGCCGAATGTGGCGTTTGTGGATAGGTATTCCGGAAGCAGCGATGAGGAAGGAGTGCTGTTCTGTGATGCAGGTGGTTGCGAGGCGGAGTGCGGCGCAAGCTCTGCCTTCAAGGAGAGTATCGAACTGTTTGTCTCTGAAAAGAAGTAAACAATGGCGACTGTCTGTACCACGAGTATTGCGATTATCAGATATATGAGCAGGGGTGTGTGTCTTGCGTGCTTATCTTTATGCTCCATCTAACCAGTTTAGCTTTATCGCCAAGCTTTATACCCCTTATGGTTTGGGATTGCAGTTGTGCATGGCGGACACTCTCGATTGTTAGAGAAGTATTTGATATGC
>JAKAWS010000015.1 GCA_021816885.1 Microcaldota archaeon | reverse complement strand
TGGAGAACATAGAAAAAGAGATTGTTGCAAAAACGAACTTATTGAATGGGTTTACAACGATGAATTAATCTGAGGCGAAGCTCAGTGTGAACTAAGTCTATTTTGACCTATTTATTGGACACAGTCGGCGAATACAAGGATGGAAATGAGCTCAATAGAAAGGAGGCTAGGCAATCTCGAAGCCCAAATCACCCTAATAGCCAATGCCATGAAGAAAAAGAAGGTTACTGGCTTGGATATAGGGCTTGAGGAACTCAGGACTGGCAAAGTGCACAAATACAAGTCCGTAAAGGCACTCGTAAGCGACGTTTGGGGCTGATTATAAAGGTGCAGAGATGGCCTACGAAGTGCATATAACAAGGATTAAAAATCGGGGTAAAAAATAAAAAGAAATGACCTAATGGATAGACGGGAAGTTGCTCGATGGAAGACACTGTGAAATTAAACACATACAAAATGAAGAGCAAAGCATTAAAACTTGAATTGATGATCCGATAAAATATGGATGATTACACTAACGACTTTGGTATAACCAAGGGAATGATAGAGGACATTACAAAGGGCACATGCAAGCACATGAGGGACTTTAGGAGAACCTTTATTGACAAGAATAAGGTAAACCTGAGCAACAAACTTATCTCTGAGCTTGTTGGGAAGGTCTTTGAAGCGCAGTGCGCCAATATATTTACCAAAAAGCTGGGCTATGAAGTAAAGCGTGAAATGAGTGATAACGATCCAGATCTCTTCTTCATAAAAATTGAAAGACCACTAGAAGTAAAACTCACATCAACAAAAACAGGATGGAGAGGCGGAGAATTCAGCAAACGACCTTTCGATTATCTGCTTGTTTCTTGGGGAGGCGATTTTGACGAATATTTTATATGTTTAGTTCGCTTGACCAAAAAAGACTGGCACTCGAACATAGCCAGAGGCTATTACGCCCCTGACTACAAAGCCGATAAGCTCTACAAAAGAAAAGATAAAGTTGTATTTTTAGGTAGCTTTAACAAGTCTGATAGAGGAGCCATATACCTCATAAGAGAGAAAATCAAGTTTGGCTAGATAGAGTTATTATTGTCCTTTGCTTTATCTTTTCTACCAACTTTTGTTTGCCATGTTCCTGCATTGCAGCCTCCTTCATGGTTCTATCTAAGTTTAGTAGACGATTATTGATTATGTTATAATATTTCTCACTCTTTTCGCAACCTAAATAATGTCGGTTATTTTGTTTGGCGGCAACAGCAGTAGTACCAGAACCCAAAAACGGATCGAAGACGAGCTGCCCTGCATTGCTACTGGCTTTAACAAATATGTCCACCAGTTCAACTGGTAATTGAGCGATATGCCCTGTCTTTTGCTTGCTCACATTCTTTACTATATTAAATATAAAAACATCATAAGGACCGGTGCCAGTCTTACCAGTAGATAACAGCTTTTTTATCCGCTTGTCAGTAAGATTTTTGTAAGGCTGCACAACTTCTTCTTTGTTAAAAATATACTTTTCGCCTTTCGTATAGAAAAGTATAGAATGTTGCGTACGCGTATAGTTGGTTTTAGAATGTCCAGTGTTAGTATTATAATGCCAAGTAAGCCATCTTCGGAATTTTAGCTTTTTATCTAAATAGACTTTCAAGTAAGCATTGTTTTCAGGATAATTGAATAGGTACAGACTGCCATCTGGTTTTAATACCCTTATTGTCTCATCAAGCCAGTTATAACACCAATTTAGATATTCTTCAAACTTGAGATTATCGCTATAGGAATCATACTTTTTACCTATGTTAAAAGGAGGATCCGTAATAACCAGATCTACCGAGTTATTAGGTAGATTTTTCATGTATCCTACACAGTCGCCAAGATGCACATAATCTAATTGGATGTTATTATCCATAGAATACCATTAGGTAATAAATTTATATAACTTTATTGTTTTTTAGTTCAGAGTCCTATCGAAACTGAACCGTGCCTGCTTATATAGCTTGGTTAGTTGCTAGCTTACAGACTGTTGGGTCGTTGGCGTGGCGGAGTCCATGCCCCTGCTTTCTGCTCAGCTGACAAAATTATTGCTTCGGATATCTTTTTATTCTTTTCATGACTATTCAGTTTGATGAAAGATGGGAAGAACAATGGCGCAGCCGTACTGGATGAGGTAGGCGGAGTCATGCGCTCTATGTACATAAAGATGGTTCCATCTTATGGAAACAACTTCTTCTTCACAATCGGGATTTATCTGCTGGAACTGTTTGTTATACTTGCAGTTACCGGAATAATCATGCTCATCTTTGGACCTTACTGGTGGGACCTGACCCCTCTCGGAACATTCTTCAGAAGCGTCCACCTCTGGGCTGCAGAGGCATTTGTAACACTCATGTTTGTGCACCTCTTTGTCAACTTTTCTACTTCTGCGTTCAAGAAGAAGAAGCTCGTGTGGGTAATAGGAAGCGCTATGCTCTTCCTTGTCCTGCTCCAGTTTGCCTTTGGGATAGGCATAGAGGGCGGCCTTCTTTCCCAGTGGAACCTGAAGGCTGGTGCCGACTTATGGAATGGCATGGGTCTCGGCTACTGGATAAACCCTATGAATGTCGGGGCTGTTGTGGGTTGGCACATTGCAATACTGCCTATCCTTCTTATGGGGCTGATGTTCATGCATTATTCCTTGGTAAAGAAGAAAGGTTTGAGCAAACCGTACCGGAATGATATACCTTACAAGATGGTGTATGCGGACCATAGGCAGCTGTATAAGAGGATGGTATATGTTGCGGTTATCGTCCTCATGTTCGCTGTTATCTTCAGTTCGCCTTACATCCCTCCGCTGACGATATCCAAAGCGGCTTCGTCAAATCCGCAGATGACCGCAATCGCATTCTTGAACGAATTTAATTATTCTTCTGCAACGGCACAGTATACAGATACCATAGATCCGTATACGTTTAGTACAAGAACAGCATATGTGACTACACCGTATGACGCTTATCTCAATCTCACTGGTTCTAAGAACTACGAAGCCGAACTTGCCGCCAGCCCGAATGAATCAGCGTACTTGAGCAGCGCTTTCACTTATTTCTCTGGCAACGGCTCTATCTCAATGGGATTGAATTCGACAAACCCTGCAGTTGCCATGGCCTCAGAGCTTACCGTTATGGCGAAACATGGAACTTATGAGGATGTGCTGCAAGGAGAAGTTGCAAGCGGACTCAACGAAACATACGTTATCCGCTTTCTGGCTGATTCCCACGCTCTCGGAAGCGAGGCCAGAGCCTACTACCTGAGATCATCACAGTTTGGCATGCTCATGGTTGGCGGACCGCCATGGTCAATACAGTACTGGTTATTGCCTTACAATATACTGGAAATAAAAACCTCCAGCATTCCATGGTGGGGAGATCTCGAGAACGGAACCGTAGCGTTGCTCGCATTCCTCGTCCTTATGCTGTTTCCGTTTATACCGTACCTCAATGAAATACCTGACAAGCTTAAGATGTACAAACTTTTCTGGAACAGGTTCACCGTGCCTGAGATGAGAAGCAAACGCACTGTGAAGAGGACCGGCAGAAAGTAAATGCCTGAACATTTCGCAGTCTTGCAAGGGAAAATAATATGTCAGTGAAGGACGCGGGCTTTCTGCCATGCAGTCTATGATTTAAGTCACAAAAGTGTGGTCCTTTTGATTTATCTATTATTTTAAGGGCACGACTTCGAGCTAACCTAATCAAACGTTTTAAATATCAGAAAGTGACTCGACTTCGAGCTTACCTAACCAAATGTTTTAAATATCAAAATAGACGATATACATATGTGATTACAATGAACAAACATATTAAGAAATACGCTGCTGCCGCAAGCATGGGGATGTTCCTCGTAGGCGCAGTAGTAGGAGATAATAATGCATACGCGCAAGGTTCTGGATCTAACGTGGCAAATGTGATAAAGACAGAAATGACTTCGGTAGGAGATAAGCTCACGGAGCCATTGATAAATAAAGCGGTAACGGACGCGGACATGGGACACTACAATAAAGCCGCTGGTATGATGTGGTCAGTTGCCTCAATAGCAAGAAGCGAGGGGAATGCAGGCGAATACCGCAAGGCAAATGCGATGGATCGCTTGCTTAGACAACTTGGCAATTCCCGAACTCAAAGTGCAAGGAATGCAAACTCAGGCTATGCTTATAACCCGAGATGGAATGCACAGACTAATTACTATGCCGATCGCATGCACGAGCAGCAACAGCAACAGGCCGATTGGCAACAACGACAGGCAGCGCAGCAGCAGTACGCACAAAGGCAGCAGGACATGCAGCAGCAGTATGCTCAGCAGCAGTACAGGTATGCTCAACAGGAGCTGTACATGCGGCAACAGTATGCTCAACAGCAGCTCCAGATGCAGCGCGCGTGGATGAGGCAACAGGAGATAGCGCAGACCGCAAATATAGGATTTTATGCCCTTCAGATGCTAAGGCATTAAGGCATAGTTGCAGGGCATAGCTCTCAACTGAAGGTTGAGAGCCCCAATAGTAGTTTTTGGTTAGTCCCCCATATCATACATTAGGATACACCCTGATCCAAGCTTTTGAAGATGATGTGGACGTGATGGTCAAAACACGCTGCGAAGAGAACCAGCAGAAAAAGATTATGCTACCCTACAGCCTCAATCCATCTTTGAGAAGCTCTCCCTTCTGCCGTCGGCAGATATCCTTATCAGTTCTGCGTTCCTTCTTAATTCATCCACACTCCTTGCTCCAGAGTAGCTAAATGCGGACCTTAAGCCCCCTGCTATCTGCTCCATTATCTCCTTTGCGCTGCCAGTATAAGGTACAAAGGTCTCATTCCCTTCGCCAACAACCTCGCCTATCTCAAATTCAGATCCGTCCACTTCCAGCTTCTTGCTGTTTGCCGATATAGAAGACATACCTCTGTAAAACTTGTATTTCTTCCCTCCTTTCATTATTGTGCTTCCTGGGGATTCCTCTGCGCCAGCAAGCATCTTCCCTATCATCACAGTGGACGCGCCCACGGCAAGTGCCTTTGCTATATCTCCGGAATTCCTTATCCCCCCATCAGCTATTACAGGCACTCCGTGTTCTTCTGCTGCCTTGTATGCCCATTCTATCGCAGTAAGCTGCGGCACTCCACTGCCCGTGATTATCCGCGTAGTGCAGACACTGCCAGGGCCGATCCCTACCTTTACCGCATCTGCTCCAGCACTTATCAGCTCGGCAGCTCCTTCGTATGTCGCTATGTTTCCCGCAACTAGGTCTACTTTGAAACTCTTCTTTATTTTCTTTACTGCCCCTATCACCAAGTCTGAATGGCCGTGAGCTATGTCTATTACCAACAGATCTACGCCGGCATCTACTAGCGCTGACGCCCTCTCTGTGGCATCTTTGACTCCTACGGCCGCACCAACCATCAGGGTTCCGTCCTTGCTCTTTGTCGCATGCCCATCCTTCATGTTCATTATATCCTTTACAGTTACCATCCCTGCCAGATTCCCCTTCTTGTCTATTATCGGGATCTTCTCCACTTTGTTGCGTTTGAATATCTCTGCAAAATCATCATATCTTTTTATCTTATCTTGCTCTACAACCACCAGGTCCTTCTTTTTCGTCATCGCCTCGTGGATTGGCGTATTGTCTTCAGCAAACCGTAGGTCCCTTTTTGTCACTATCCCTATGAGTTTTCTTCCTTCAACGACCGGAAATCCTGACACGCCATGCAACTGGCTTGCCGTCTTGGCATATCCGACAGTGCGCTCTGCACTGACAGTATACGGCTCCTTTATTATGTACGAGTTGTGGCGCTTTACTTTCGTTACTTCCGCAGCTTCTTCCGCTATGGTGTTGAACCTATGTATTATCCCTATTCCGCCGCTCTGCGCCATCGCTATAGCAAGTCTTGACCCGGTTATAGTGTCCATGTTGGCGCTCACAACAGGTATGTTCAGGCTTATCCTCTTTGTCAGTCTTGATCTTAGGCTTATCTTGCTTCTTGATCCAAAGCTGTTCTTTTTTGGTACAAGAAGAACATCGTCAAAAGATAGACCGATTTTAGAATTAAGCCTCAAGAAATCCCCAGTAAATTACGCATAAAGGGATAAATATCTTCGTTTGTTTGATGTATTCTACCGGCACTGTACGGCTCTGTGTGCATAGTCTGTTTCATAATGCATCGCTGAATTTTGTATGGACGAAGCCTCATTAATCAAATACCTTGATATTATCCAGTATGATGGCCTTTCCCATCCATGCTGAAAAATGCCAAAGGTTTTAAATATATCATTAGAAAGTTAGGTATTGGGGTGTCGGGATGGCTACCGGAAAAAAGAAGGGAAAGGAAGGACTCAGGCGCGGCCTAAAACTTAGAGATGCTGCGCTTATAGGAATAGGAGGGGCAATAGGCTCTGGAATACTTTTTGCTGCTGCAGGAGGTACCGCATATGCCGGACCCGCAGTGGTGTTGTCCTGGATAATCGCCGCGCTGATGATTGCATTTATAACAATACCTTACGCTGAGATAGCGTCTATGGTGCCCAAAGGAGGCATCAGTGCAAGGATAGGTTATTATGTATATGGCGGTTATGGAGGTTTTCTGTCAGGATGGGCGTTGTTTCTATGGTCGGCGATAATACCTGCGATAGAGGGAGTGGCTGTTGCAGAATATGCATCTTATTTGGTGCCAGGCTTTTACAATTACCATTTAGGTCTTCTCACCCCGTTAGGCATACTCGTTGCGATAGTTATAACCATATTATTTGCAGTACTTAACTTTGCAGGCATATCGAAATTCGGAGCATTCAATTCTGTGCTTACGTATCTGAAAGTAGCTACAGTAATATTGTTCATAGTGCTGGTGCCGATGCTGCTCTTCCATGGAAGCAACTTTACCAGTACAGGTTTCTTGCCGTATGGCTGGGCAGGGGTGCTCATAGCCATACCTGCCACAGGAATTCTCTTCTCGTTTGGAGGGTATAGGCAAGTTGCAGACATGGCAGGTGAGATGAAGAATCCAAAGAAAAATGTGCCTATCGCAATAGGGACGACGCTGCTTGTGCAGAGCGTACTATATGTGCTCATGGCAATAGTGATTGTCGGGGCTGTGAGCTGGTCCGGCCTTGGAGTCACCCCAGGTACATGGAGCAGTGTATCGGGGTTGAGCTCGCCTCTTGCAGATCTGATGCATATCGGAGCCGCGCAGGCTTCTGGTTTCGTAGCTGCCGGGCTCGGGGCGTTGGTAATTCTTGCTTTGCTCTTCGCAATATTCTCCCCGTTCGGAACATTCGGGGTTTATCTGACCGGTTCGGCCAGGATAATATTTGGATTCGCTAAAGAGAAAGCGTTCCCGGGGATATTCAGCAGGACGAACAAGGCAGGTGTGCCGGTGTATGCATTGATTCTCGCATCCGTTCTCGCGGTTGTGTTCATAATACCGCTTCCGTCATGGTATGCGCTGGTGGATTTCGTTGTGGTTGCTGCAGTAATTAACTTCGCCCTCATTTCGGCATCATTGCCGACACTTAGGAGAATATATCCAGACCTAAAAAGACCTTTCACTGTTCCTTATGTGAAACTATGGTCATTGGTTGCTTTCGTACTCTCTGCGCTGCTCATATACTGGGCTACATATCCGA
This sequence comes from Microcaldota archaeon, assembly GCA_021816885.1. Lineage (GTDB taxonomy): Archaea > Micrarchaeota > Micrarchaeia > Micrarchaeales > Micrarchaeaceae > JAJYXL01. The sequence continues at coordinate 5,507 of JAKAWS010000015.1, read as the reverse complement.
CAACACTGTATGCGCTTGGAGCAACATTGATGGGAACTATATTTTATCTCTATCAGGCTTACAAGTCCAAATGGAAAGGGATACACCTCAAACATTCTATTTGGATACCACTATTTGTGATTGGTATGATAGTGTTGTCTTATCTTGGAGGAACAACTACAGGAGGCACAAACGCGATTCCGTTCCCGTATGATATGCTTGTTGCTGTAATATATGCAATCATATTCTGGGGTATAGCACAGCTGACCTCCCCAAGAAAGCAAATATACAGCTCAAAGCAGCTCATGGAAGAGGAGAGTACGACAGCATCTTAAAGATAAAGACCGTGAGGGGCAGTGATTGCCTCCCATAGTTTCTTTTTTTGTTTGGCTTTTTATTTGGTGTTTATACCATGGATTATTCCGTCTGTGAATTCCTTTGTGCCTAGAGGCGGTGTGCCAGTATATCTGGCGATATCACTCGTTACCCTTTTCTCGATGACAGCTCTCTCCACCTCTTCCTTTATAAGAGTGACGGCCTCCGTCCATCCAAGAAAGGTAAGCATAAGTTCTGCGGCCTTTATCATCCCCATAGGGTTGGCAACATCCTTGCCGGCGTATTTCGGTGCTGTACCGTGTGATGCCTCAAACATTCCTCCGGCGTCGCCGACATTCGCGCTTCCTAGTATTCCTATGTTGCCGATTAGCGCACCTGCCTCGTCAGATATATAATCCCCGTTTAGATTTGGCGCGAGTATTATATCGTACATGTCTGGCTTCGTTATTATCTGCTGCATCATATTGTCAGCAATCCTGTCGTTTACGAGCACTTTGCCCTGCGGGATTGCGCTCTCCCCGAGTTCGCTCTCCAATATGATATGGTCCCTGAACTCTGCACTCTTTGCGACATCGTAAGCCCACTCCCTGAAGGCCCCCTCTGTGTACTTCATTATATTTCCTTTGTGCATTATCGTAACCGAGCGCCTCTTGTTCTTTATCGCGTAGTTGAGGGCTGCCCTTGCTATCCGCTCCGTCTTTGCCTTGCTTATGGGCTTCACGCCTATTCCTGAATCGGCAGCTACGCTTATCCCAAAATTCTCTGATAGAAACCCCCTTACTTTTGCGGCTTCCGGGCTTCCTGCCTTCCATTCTATCCCTGTGTATATATCATCAGTATTCTCCCTAAAGATAACCATATCAACGCTTTCAGGACTTTTTATCGGGCTCTCTATTCCCTTTATGTACTTGACGGGCCGAATGTTTGCGTAGAGGTCGAGATACATCCTTATGGTAACGTTAAGGGATCGGTTGCCGCCGCCCACTACTGTTGTGAGCGGCCCTTTCAGCAGGACACGGTATTTTTCAAGTTTGTCCATCTCTTCCTTCGGTATACCTTGTCCGTACTTGATCTGCGCCTTTTCGCCTATGAGTATCTCAGACCAACATATTCTCTTTGAGGGACCATATGCTTTATTCACTGCCGCATCCACTATGGACCTTGCGCTCAGGCTTATCTCCGGACCGATTCCGTCGCCTTCCGCAAAAAGTATTATAGGTTTGCCAGGGACTACCCATTTCCCGTTCTCAAATCTTACCTTTTCGCCATCCATCCTACCAGCCACCCAACACTTTCCTTATATTACCCGGGATTTGCACTGCCTTCCATGATCTCTTTGATATGCACACTTGCACTATGTGACCATCACAGATGATAGCCAGATTTTTCTTTATCTTAAAATCGAACCTGATCGCCTTGCCCGATAACATCGTAGGGGATATCTCAACTTTTAACTTATCTCCGGAGAATGCTGGTTTATGGTATTTAGCGGTACTTTCTACTACAACAAATATGATGTTGCGGTTTGGGATCGGATAGCCGCCGAGGAACTTGTAAGCGAAGTTTTCAATTGCATCAGTAAAGAACCGATAGTATCCAGCATAATGCACGACGCCCTCTGCATCGGTGTCGTACAGCCTGACGCGCTCCTCTACTACAAACGTTTTTCTTTTACGCATGGATAGGATTTTGAGGGCTTGTTTATAATCTTTCTGAAATCGCACTTATATTTTACTACTTGTAGAATATGAGCCGAGAGACATCCCGCCATGTATTAGCTATTCTAATGTGCTCAGTCTTGATTACGGATTCGTTCCATGGCTGGCGCACCAGAACGAGCTTTTTGCCGGTCTTGTCTAGCACTCCGGCAATCTCTGGGCTATCATCTACGAATGTATGTATGTGGCAATCTCTCGCAAATCCGACTTTTTCTCTAGGACTAATCTTGATGATATTGTCATACTTTATAGAGTTTCTTGAAAACCATTCTCTTATCTCATCCAGAGTCGCTATCGTCGCGGTTAATATAGTTATAGAATATAATGATGCTATCTTTTCCATTACGGGTTTTACATATTTGTCCAGCGGTGGGATGTTATTATCCGTCCAGATTTTAACGTAAAGGGACGCCGAATCCACAGGGTCTATATTACCTAAACGTAGGAACTCTCGCTCTATGTTTAAATCGCGGATCTCCTCTTTCCTTATGCATATGCCATTGCCTTGATGGACCTTTAGTTGGGTCCCCACGGTGTCGGCAAGCGTGTTATCGAGGTCAATTCCAACCTTGGGTTTTCTTGATGCTATTATGCGAGCCATAATATCATCCATCTGTTCAGATATTTATAGTTATGTAGGGAGTCTTACTAATAAGCTAAGTAGACCGGAAGCGAAGCGGCAAAATCATTTCTTTCTGATGTAGGCAACGCCAAAGAGGTTTCGTACATATGGAAATATCGAGGTAAAATATCCCATAAATACAAATACCGACTTCTTGGTTAAATATTAATGGCATTAAAGGAAAACATATAAATCTGGACAAAGACATATTTTAAAAGGTGGGTTGTTGGATTACGCGATAGAGGTATCGAATCTACATAAGAGCTTTATGACATACGAACCGAAAGGCACTGGAGTTATAAGCTCGCTTAGGCGCACCCGAAAAGTCAAAGCTGCCCTCAGGGGGATAGACATGCAGGTAGGGAAAGGCGAGATAGTGGCGCTGTTGGGCAGGAACGGTTCTGGGAAAAGCACACTGATAAAAGCGATAGCTGGGATACTTTATCCGGATTCCGGTTATGTGAAGACCATGGGAATGGATCCATGGAATCAGAGAAAGCGCTTGGCTATGCAGATAGGTGTGGTTTTTGGCAATACCCACCCCCAACTTTATTGGGACCTTCCACCAATAGATACTTTTGATTATATAAAAGGGATATACGGGATAGAAGATGCAGATTATAATGCGAGGCTGAGATACTTCATAAGGCTTCTGAACCTTAAAAAGATTTACAAACGGCAGACGCGGCAGCTTTCTTTGGGAGAAAGGATGAAATGCGAGATGGTAGCCGCGTTGCTGCATCTTCCTCCTCTTGTAATTATGGATGAACCGACTATTGGAGTTGACCTGCCGGCAAGAATGAATATAAGGCAGGTAATACTAGAAATGCAGAGAGATTACGGGATGACATTCCTGATAACGACGCACGTGGTTGATGACATAACTAATGTTGACAGAGTGATCATGCTTGACAAGGGAAAGGTCATATTTGATGGCAGCCAGGAAAAGATGCGCAGCATGCTTGCTAGAGATGTCATCCTTGAGCTACGCTTTGGGGTAGACGAAAATCCGAGTCGCCTGATAAGAAAGGGAAAAATCATGAAATTCGAGCCGGGCTACCTCAAAGCCGAGATAAACCCAAGCGTGTTAAAGGAAAAGTGGCTGACAAACCTGATAAAAAACAAGAAGATAATCGACTACCGCATCTCAGAACCTAACCTTAGTACCGTCTTGGAAAGATTCTATAGTTCGACTAATAAAGGAAGGAGGAAAAGAGGGAAGAATAGCCAGAATAAAAAAGATGGTTATCGATGAGTAGCGCGTCGAGAAAATACTCCTCTTTGTTGGTTATAGGTCTGAAAAACGAGATGGCTTACAGATGGGACGTCTTGATATCAAGCTTCATGTGGCTTCTTTATTCCGTTATAGGGATATTAGTGTGGGTGGCTGTATACTCATTCTCGCATACCAACTCGATAATGGGATTATCGTTGCCCACCCTGATAATTTATTTTATCGTAATTGGCGCCTTGACCCCTATGCTAAACTGGTCTAGCATAGTAGATATAATGGCCGACGGAATAAAGGGGGGATCAATATCCCGTATGCTCATAAGACCGATGAGCTATTTCGGCCAACTGGTTATCATCGACTTTAGCGGTAGCATAACCAATATTCTGATGGTAAGTGTTCCGCTCTTAGTGGGCATGGCAATTCTGACCAATATGCATGTTACCTTATTGCTCGTATCGCTTTTCTTGCTTTATATCGTCATAGGGTATATGATTGTATCTTTTATGGGTTTTATAGTTGGATCCATGGCTTTCTACCTTACCGACGTATACGGTATAGCATTCTCTATAAATTATGGGATTATGATAATAGGTGGTGGGATTGTGCCGCTCACATTCTTCCCTAACGGTATAGGACATCTGCTCGTTATGCTTCCTTTCGCGTTCCTGGCCTTCGTGCCTGCGGCAACGTATACAGGAACAATTAGCTTAGCAACAGCCGTAGGGCTCGTTCCTGTAGGATTGGCGTGGACTGCGATATTAGGGATAGTCGCTTACATTTTGTGGAAGAGGATGGGCAAGATGATAAATGTGGTGGGCGTATGAGTTATAGATCCGGCGTGCACAGAACCTTAAACATGTATTTCCTTTCACAGAAGTATAAACTGAAATCGTTTTTTGTATACAGGGCTCAAGCAGTAGGCTGGCTTATAGTGGAATCGTTAAGCACTGTTGGCTCATTCGTTTCTATATCTATAATATATGGAGTCTCTGGAGGATTTGTAGGATGGACGTATTTTCAGGTGCTAGCACTCGCTGCCATAACGCAGATATCTGGAGGCATGGTACGATATGCGCTTACCCCAAATGCATTGATTGCTGACATGAGGAATGGAAAGTTTGATCAATTGATGCTTAAGCCTTACGGCATAATATCGAGTATCATTGCCAGGTACGGGGATGTTACAGAGTTAGGAGCAATATCCAGCGGCCTGTTGCTGTTGGTTTATGCGCTTCTGAACGTGAGCCTGAGCTTCGGGGCATTTTTGGCATTCCTGCTTGTCTATATGTTAGGAGCTTTTGTGCTCGTATTTGGAATTCTTGCATTCTCGATCCTCTCGTATGTAGTATTGAAGAGTGGCGGCTATCTTAGATGGAGCTTTAGTATAGGACAGACTGCAGCACAGTACCCGATGTACATATACGGAGTTTTGGGAATGACAATACTGTCTACTATTGTCCCAGTAGCATTTGCCACTTTCTTCCCCTCCCTAACGCTTTTCAGCAAGATAAGCTATGCGTACGTAAGTATTTTGATATTGGTTCCGATTGTTGTCGTGCCTGTTTTATATTACACGATAAGATGGATGCTGAAACGCTACGAGAGCGGAGGCGGATAA
>JAKAWS010000005.1 GCA_021816885.1 Microcaldota archaeon | reverse complement strand
GGCAAAACCGAAGAAACACGTACGCAGCGGCGTAAGAAGGTCATCGCGCATAAAGAAATATGGACATATCGCCACGATAGTCATAAAAGGCGACAAAGGAATAGGCAGGGCAGCACGTAACATACCTGGGATAAAGGTGTGTGGAGTAGATAGGTTATCGGTAGGCAGGCTGATGCCGGGAGGAAGCCCAAAAGCGATATCGATATGGACAGAATCCGCTATCATGGAGATAGACGAGATAGGAAAGAGAATAAAGATAGAGATGTGATGATATGGGCGTACTTTTTTATCCGATAGCTACAGAAAAGGCAGTATCTCTCATAACAAAAAACAATACGATAACGTATATAGTATACCAACAAGCCAAGAAATCAGAGATAAAAAACGAATTTGAGAAGCTTTATAACGTTAAGGTAGAGAAAATAAACATCGTCAACATGCCTAAGAACGAGAAGAAGGCGTACATAAAACTCGGAAAAGGCCAAGATGCCACGAACGTGGCCATGAAACTTAAACTAGTGTGACTACATGGGAAAGAAACTGAGACAGCAAAGAAGAGGCAAAGGCTCGAACGTCTATACCAAACACCCTGGTACATTCGACGTATCTGTAAAGTACAATCTCCATAGAAAGGACATATATGCAGAAGTGGTGGGTTTCGAGAACAGCACAGGTCATACTGCTCCTATAATGAATGTTGTGTATGAGGATTTCTCGGAAGGAGACATGATAGCGCCAGAAGGGATAACTATAGGGAGCAAAATACACATAGGCGGCAAACCAGTATATACACTAGGCAGTGCAATGCCGATATCACAAATACCAGAAGGCATACCAATATTCAACATAGAAGCGAAACCCGGCGACGGCGGAAAATATGTGAGAAGCGCCGGTTCATCAGCAAAGATATCAGGCAAGACAGACAAATACGTGTCTGTAGTTATGCCGTCTAAGAAGGCAGTAGACCTTAATCCAAGATGTATGGCGCAGCTCGGTATTATTGCCGCTGGAGGGATGGATAGCCTGCCTTTGATGAAGGCTGGAAAGAGCCATTATATGTATCACGCATTGAACAGAACATGGCCGAGAAACCGTGGAGTGAAGATGAACCCTGTGGACCATCCATTTGGAGGAAAACAGCACCACAAAGGAAAGAGCGCCTCCACATCGAGAAACGCGCCCCCGGGAAGGAAGGTTGGAAACATAGCGTCGAGGCGCACAGGAAGAAGAAAGAAGTGATAATTTGGTAGAGAGAATCGCATACAAAGGAAAGATGCCCACAGAGTTAAAGGATATTGGGATGCAGGAGTACACGAAACTCCTGAATTCGAGGGAGAGGCGCTTTATTAACAGGAATCCAATGCAGTATAAGAAACTGTTGGAAAAGATAGAGAAGATGAAAAAGGCAGGAAAGACAAAGCCGGTAAGGACGCACGCTAGGGACGCAGTCATCCTTCCATCATGGATAGGAATGACATTTGCAGTGCACAACGGAAAAGAATTCAAGGAGTTTACGATAGACGCGAACATGCTGGGGCATAGGCTCGGAGAGTTTTCATACTCCACAAAGAGGGTGCAACATTCCGCGCCAGGCATAAAGGCGACAAAGGGAAGCAAGTTCCTGGCAAACAAGTAAGGTGAGCGGTTGAAATATTCATTAAACAAGGAGTTAAGGAGTGCAGAGATAGTGCTTGGCCAGAAGACAAACATAAATGCAAGCTACAAGGACCTTTCTTCAGTATGTGCAGCTATAAGATACAAACCATACGTGCAGGCGCTCTATCTATTGGAAGGCATAACAGAAGGCAAGCCCATCGAGTACAAGAGACATAACAAAGGGATGGGGTCGCGCCCCGAGCTTGGAGGGAAGAAAGGGAGAACTCCAGCCAAGTGTGCAAACGAGGTAAGGCTCGTGCTAATCAATGCAGGAAGCAATGCTTCAAGCAAAGGGATGGACACAGAGTCACTCGTAGTGGTGCATGCATGCGCAAACAAGATGTTTACCGCGTCAAGAAGGCCGCCAAAAGGCAGGCAACAAGGTTCACCATATGGCAGATATGGTTATAACACGATGGCGCACAGCGACCTGGAATTCTCAAAGGTGGAGATAGGGGTATCACAATCTCCAGAAAAACTAAAATTCGGGAAGCGTACGATGGAGATAATAAAGACTAACAGGAAGCGCGCCTCTCCGGCAGAACAGCTCAAGAAAGTATTAGAAAGCAAACAGAAGAGCAAGAAGCAGCCTGCGCAGAAGAAACACCCCGAGGTAAAAGGAGAAGTCAAACCAAAGAAGTATGATAAAGGCGGGGAGGAGATAAAGGAAGCAGTGTCAGAATCAGTACAAGCGCCACAAGACGCCAAAAAAGAGGCTAATGTTGCAGAAAAGGAGGAGGCGAAGAGATGACATCAGAGAAAAAATTCATAGAAGAAGCAGTGGTAAAGCTTAACATATCCACATTCATGGAAAAGTCCTTATCAAAGGCAGGTTTCGCTAGAGTAGAAATACAAAGGACCCCTGTCCTTACAAGGATAACTGCATATGTGCTTAAACCCGGCAGAGTTATTGGACGATCCGGTAAGACGATAAACGAGCTCACAGAAACTATTTCGAAGACGTTCGCCATCAAGAACCCGCAGATAAACGTAGTTGAGATAGAAGACCCCATGCTAGAGCCGATGATAGTGGCGAAGGACATAGCATACAAGATAGAGAAATCGATAAACGCCAGAAAGATACTCCAAAGGACACTGAAGGACATACTATCCCGAGGTGCGCTGGGCGCAGAGATAGTGATAAGCGGCAAGGTCGCAGCAAAAAGTGCGCGGAAGAAGAAGATAAGAAAAAGCATAGGCTACATACCCAAGGTTGGAGATGTGATAAAGTTTGTGAGAGTAGGACATGCGACCGCATACCCTAAACACGGTGCGATAGGCATAAAGGTAAGGATAGTCCCGCCCGGAACAAAGTTCCCCGACAGAGAAATAAAAAAGATAGAAATACCGAGAGAAATATCTAATGCTTAGGTACCTGGATGTTTGACATAATATTGACTGCGATTGTTGCTTTCCTGACTTTCTTTGTGCCAGGAGAGTTGCTATCGCTGGCGCTGTTGCGCAAGACGAAGCTCAACCTGTTCGAGATATCGGTAATAGGTTTCATACTCGGAATGATAGCTCCTGCAACTCTCACATGGCTTGAATCATACGGCATAAGCTACATACACGCATTCGCATTCTCGCTTGGACTGTTCGAAGCTAACGCTGTGATATTGTCACTAGTTGGGATTATTCTTTGCATACAGCAGGGAGTGTTTAAGGTCGGCGGATTTGTGACAAGAAAGACGTTTGGCAAGGAGGAAAAGGAAAGGATCAACACAGACGAAATGGTGCTAAAAACAGAAATTAGAAACACTAGGGAACAGCTCAGAAAGTTCGAATCCGCCAAAATCATAGTCGAGAGCCACACAAAACAAGAGGAAGAGTTGAGAAAGAAGCAGGAAATTGAGATAAACCTTGCAACATCTCTAACCGAAGAAGAAAAATCTGCGTTGAGGGGGGCACACGAGAAAGAGCTGGCCAGAGTAATAAAGGACCACGAGCAGGAAGAATCGATGCTCCTGTCAAAGTTAGAGAAAGACTCTGAATACAGACCCAGGCAGGACGGGTTTAGTTTCAACATAAAACAGAACTGGCCATGGGTTGCGCTTCTTCTGGTAATGCTTGTTGGGTTCTCAGTAATGGTGCTATCCATAGCAGTCGCGCCAAACTATTTCGAGTTCGACCCGTATTTCGATATGCTCGCGGCAAAATCCATACTCGTGTTTGGCCAACAGTTCTACACGTCGACATCCGCATGGCCCGTAGTCAGCACAGGCACAGTCATGAGGATCCAGCCCCTTATACCATACATAGAAGCATACTGGTATTCGCTGGCAGGTTTCTTCGGCGCTAATATATCTACATTCAATACTGCCCTGATGAGTTACACAAGCGGAATATATCCTCCGATAACCGGAGCGCTGCTGGCGTTCTCCGTGTTCATGTTTCTGTACTACGACTACGACAAATACATAGCGCTAATCGGCGCCGCGCTGACGGTGATGCTTCCGGTCATAATAATAACTTTCATAGCAGGGGAGCAGCTGCTTGAGCCATGGGGGATATTCTCGCTCTTCTTCTTCTTCGCGACTTATGCGCTAGCAGTAAAGAACATGGAAGAGCCGAGATATGCAATACTGGCCGGCATAGCCTTCGCATCCACTTTCCTAGGAGCGCACTATTACACAGTAGATGCAGGGGTGCTTGCGCTCTACATATTCATACAGGGAGTAATAAGCGTGCTAAGGAATGAGGACACAAGAAACTTCTACAAGATGAACATGATCGTGCTTTTCATAATAGCACTATTTCTCATACCTTATCACATGTACCACGCGACGCTGTCAGGTAGGATACCAAGCATACTCGGAATACCTATAACTATATCGTTCGGCATTGCCGCGCTGATATTCGTAGCGGTGCTTGATTACATACCGAAGATACTCAGGGAACGGAAGATCATATTCCGTAACGAAGGTACAAAAGAGAACGTAATGTTCCTCGCTTTCCTGCTGGTAATAATGCTCATCCTCATATTTGCCACGCCTATAGGCAACTCGGTAAAATCATACCTTGCGCTAAGCAAGAAGTTCACAACACCATCATCCCCTCTCTTCATGACAGTCCAGGAATATGCGCCGACCGGCTTCGGATACAACTTCTATGCAGGCGGCTTCGGACTCTTGGCCGCGAACACATTCGGCGCCCCGATATTAATATGGCTCATCGTAGCCCTATCAATAATAATGATACTCATCAGCATAATATTCAGGAACAGCAAGACCGGTATCCTTTATCTATCTATAGCGCTTCCGCTAATGGTCGCTGCAGTATCCGAAGTCAAATACCTTCCCCACTTTGCGATCGCATACGTGCTCCTGTTTGGGATACTTCTCGGAGAGATGGTCTACATAATAAAGCACGGTCTGTACTGGAAAAGAGGCAGTCCCAAAATATCCAAAGACCACGAATCTCTCATACTCAGCGTCCTGTCAATAGGCGTATTCTTCATATCTCCTATCCTTGCGATAATATACCTCATTTGGATAATATACATGAGGAAGATAGAGTACAAGAAGCTCGCATGGATTATCTTAGTGATAATCATACTTCTGGAGGCAGGCACTCTAGCGATAAACCATACAATCATGATCGGAGAGATAAAGTCTACAATAGGCGCATATTCAGCAATGCTTACCTACTCCGCAAATCCGTCCAACGCATGTACTGTCTTAAGCAACAACCAGAACGGCATAGGTACATCTCTCTACTGCAATACGATACCTAACTACTGGATAGCCGCAGCTACATGGATGGAACAGAACGCAGGTGCATACGCGCCGAGGATACTCGCATGGTGGGATTACGGAGACTGGATCAACTGGTTCGGTAACTCGAACGCTGTGCTAAGGGGAGACAACTCCGTACCTAAAGAGGACTACGCAACGGCGGCCTCGTATGTGCTAGGGCAGAGCCAAGGATTCGGACCGTCAGAACTTGCAAACACAATGAATGGAAACCAGACAAAGTATGTGCTGTTCGACAACCAACTAGTGCCGAAATGGGGCGCTCTTGACTTCCTTGCATGCGTGGATGTCAACGGTACATCAGAACAATACGCTATAGCGGCTGCAAAGACCCAGAACCAAAGCGCGCCATACCTGCTCGGCACATCCCAATGTGAAGTGCAGCACGACCCCATCTACACGCTCGTGCCTGTCTCCGCGCTTGTACAGAATACTACACAGAGCACCCTCTCTGATTACTGTTCTCTAAATACCACAACGCCATACATCCGTACGCTCAATGTCAAAGGATACACCCTATCAAACCAGACATTCTGCCTCAATCCAGTACCAAACAAGAGCGGCGCGCTCGCGCTCTACTACAACAATGGCACCAAATCGAATGCGATGATACAAGAAACATATAACAACGGAGTCATAAACGTAGGAGGGACGGAATATCTTGAGTTTATGGTGATATATCTGCCGAACGGACCGAACAACACAGTCACAGATGCCCCATCAGCGTTCTACGATTCTAATTATTACAGAGGATTCTTCTTGGGATCTCTGCCAGGATTCACGCAGGTCTATCCAAACGTAACCAACGCAACCGGAACGAACCTAATAAACTACACAGAGAACATAAGGATATACAAACTCGATAATTACACCGGCGGCAGCCCAAAAATCATCCCGTCAAAGCCAAGTTACATAAACAACAACCTGACAATGCCATAACCTTAATTTTTAACCTTTTCTTTATTATATAGTGGTTAATGGGCTTGTAGCTCAGCCTGGTCAGAGCGGCGGTCTTATAAGCCGTAGGTCGAGAGTTCAAATCTCTCCAGGCCCATCTTAGCAGTGGGGTTATATACAGATCCCCCAATGTTACCTCGTTTTAGCATGAAGAGGGGCTTGAGGGAAGACATTGCATTATTATCGGATTGTTTGGTTGTGTTGCAAATATGTCAAATTATAATCTGAATTTATATTGATCAGAGGGTTTAAACCACCAACGCTAACATAACCAATCCCGTTTTTAACTGTTGTATACAAGTTGTATGTACCTTCTTCAGTATCTTTGCCAAAAGTATAATATGTTGGGAATTTTGCTATTGTTCCATCCTTATTATAGAGTAGTTGCAATGTTGTATTCATAGAGGAGAATGTAGTATGTTCACCATTGCCCTGTCCACCGAAAATTAATTCGGCATCATATAGACTATCAATAGTGTTAGGGGTGGCCGGTGTTTGATAATACGGGGTTATAAGAATAGAGTAGTTGTTTAAATCAGGTATCGTAACGTTATCGTAAAATATTTCAGATTGAGGCGTAGCGTTAGAACGTAAGTTCATACATGTAAAAGTATTTGGATAATAATTGCAATAATTATTTTTTATTATCTGATAACCAAAAGAGATTTTGTTGCCTGCTGCTTGTGTCATAAGTTCTAGGGTAAGAGGCAACGAGTAATTCATATAATACTTAGGGTATGGGTACAAATAAAATTTCTGGTGGTATGTAGTATGATTATATACACTCAGATTTCCATTTCCGTATACTCTAGTCATGTTTGCTTCGGGTAAAGAAAAATTCCATACGTTATCAACCAAATAAAAGTTGTTGTTACTGGTATTAAAGTCAACTACATCCTGTAGCCAATATGCCAATTCCTTTCCTTTGCTATTATATCCATTCATAACCACATTTAGTTGTAGGCTCGCGCCGTACTTAGAGACGTTCTTAGGCGGAGTAGAATTGTAAGCCTTAATTGCGGTTATGTTTGCAATTCCAACAACTCCGCTTGTATTTATTTGGTATGTTTTTACAGAGTTATTCAAGGTATTATATAAGCCATAGCTTGCTATCCCGATTGGTAATGCGTCATTTGATTTATTTTGATAAATATAATAAAATGGGTTAACTAGTTCTGGTGTAATATTAATGGACACTAAGCCCGTATTATTCGGGCTTGTGTTAATCTCTAGTGTGTAATTTCCTTTGTTAAGATCAAGATACCGATACCGCATATAAGAAAGATTCATTTCTGAAATGTTAAGTAATGCTAACGATTCATTATTATTTGCAATGCTTATTTTTTCTGGAAGTGTTGATGTTGCAGTAAAATTCACCAAACTAAGATTTTTCAGGCTGAAATTTAGTGATCCCGTCCCAATCATTGTGTTCGTAAATGCGGTTTTTGCAGTTTCATACACAAAGGTAGAATTAGAGGAATTAGATTGCATTAATATGTAGTACGAACCTCTTACTAGATGATTTATGGAAATAATACTGCTTGAATTAATATTTTTAGAATAGATGGTACCATAAGGCTTATTTGATGTGAAATTATTGTATTGCGGGATTGCCAACACAGAAACATTTGAAGATGCATTTGTAGTTGCTTTTATTATGAGTGTTTCATTATTGTTAGTTGTGATATTTATTTTGTTGTAAGAAATATATTTATAATAAATGTGTTTGAAAGCGTAAATTTCCTCTAATACTACGGAATTGTTATAAGCATGGTTTGGTAATTTAATATTCAATGTGAGATTTTCTGTGCTGTTTGGTTTTATAATAAAAGGCAATGCGGGTGTTGTGTTAATTAAACTGAAGTTTTTTGTTAGCATTTTTAAACGTGTAATGCTCATGTTGTAGTATGTCGGGTTGGTTATGCTTATCATATAACTATAAGTATTATTCGCCGTTGCATGGAAGCCATTTAAAGTAGTTAGATTCTGCCCCTGTACAGAAATCGAGTTACTCAGTAGAATGACATGGGTTACATTAACAACAGGAATTAAAAAGCCTAAAACGACCAATCCCAAAAAAACAATAATAATTGCTATTATAACATATGCGATTATACGTTTTTTAGAGTATTTTACTTTTTTTCTCACACGTTGTATCATCTAATCCACAGTTTGCTATAACCTTGCCATTATGTAATTCTACATAGCGGTGCGAAAATCTATAAATCATCCTCTATTTCTGCTGTGCCCAGTAAAGGCATAGAGAAGGACGCACATCATAGTAATCCTTATTTGCGGCCGATTATATTTTCTGTGTGATGAACAATTCAATAGATTCGCCATCGTTACAAGCTCTTTTTCCACGTTCTTGCGCTTCCCGGATAACACGTATTCACCGAATGATCTCTTGAACCTCGAATAGAATCCCCCTATGATCCAACGGTATCCGTGTCCTATCGCTTCATTCTTTCTGATCGGCTTCTCTTTCAACCATCGATAAATCATACCTGTTCTTAGGCGCCCAGCCGCTTTATGGTTTATCTAAAAACCTTTCCTTCAGTTATCTACTTCTTCATCCAGTCTTAGATAGTTGATTCCTCAACTGCAATAATATCCGCAACAGTCCTGACGTCTTTTCCTTTGCTTACTGCATACAATGTCTCGTACCGTATCTTCTCTTTCTGATTCTTGCAGTTTTTGTACAGACCGCCAAGAATGTCGACGTCGCTTTCTAACATGGTCATCTTTCAGTACCGGATGGAGAGAAATAACAAACTAACCTGTGGATTATAGTAATGGAAGTTGTATTACTTTTCAGGATTGCTATAATAGCCATTGGACACAGCAACTGATTGAAGCTCCAAAAGTTATAAAGTTCTTAACGTGAAATAATCAATAATGCCGATCCTGAAGGGAAAAAGACAGATTTGCATCAAAGTCCTAAAGGGCTGTGCTCCATGCTTGTATGTGGTTACATGAGAAAATGCATATTCTGTGAGATCTACAACAGCGGAGGAGAGACGGTAGTAATAAAGAGGTCAGACCATTTTGTCATATTCGACAAATTTCCCGCGTCTTTGGGACATATACTGATCATCACATCAAAACACTACAAAAATCTACTGGCCACTCCGCAACACACTATAAATTCGATGATGGAGACAGCCAAAGAGATAGGCAAGACATTCAAGGAGCGGCTTGATGCCGACGGGATAAAAATCGTCATCAACACAGACAAGCCAGCAGGTCAGGAGATAATGCACATGCACATACATGTCATACCTAGGTATCTTCCCCACAAGCACCCTCGTTTCGAGCCTCACAAAGAGATGACGGAAAAGGAGCGCAAATCAATGCGGAAGCGCATAGTCACAGAAATAGAAAACCAAACATACTAATGTTTGTAGAATATGTGCCTTTCTTTGCCGCAATGGCCGCACTTAACAGAGACATATCCGATAGAGCTAGAGAGCCTGACACTACTTTCTGTCCTTGAAAACATTCGCCCACAATCTTTGCAGAAGGAGTTCTTTATATGCGTCGGAATATGTTTTCTGCAATGTTTTGCAATCTCTCTCAACATCGATATATAGGTATGAGACAGTTCATCGTCGTCAGTCATCTTCGCTTGCCCATAAAGCACCAGGATCCGCTCCGAAGCGATCCTTCCAATCTCCTCTTTTTTTCCCATCCGACCCTCTGATAAAGCTTATGCGCCGAGCCGTTCGACAAAAGCGCTCATCCCCTCTTCTATATAAGAGATTTCTCTGTCAGATATGGTGACTATGTTTCCAGATACCTCGAAATGTTTGTCAGATGGAAGCCCGTGGAAGAGAGCGACATTCTGGATTATCGAACTGTCGCCATTCGATACTATTTTCTTTCCCTTTATTATATTCGCCCTCGGTATCACTTTTATACCTGTCCCGATTGCGCATATCTGCTTGCCGCCTCTATCGAATTTTACGATTAGATCAAGAAGCGGCCTAAAGTCTGCCAGTTTGTACTTATCTATGCCTGTTCCTCCAACTATTATGATTCCGTCGTATCTTGTCACATCTGCGTCCTTTGCATTGAATGAAACATTCCTGACGTGGCCCTGTGATCCTATGCATTCTCCTGTGCGATAGCTTGCAACATCATAGCCCAATCCCCATTTTTCCATGAAGAGCACAGCTAATTTCAACGCATCGTCCTTGAAATCGGATGGCGGTATGAATACTAGCATCCTCATGCAGACCAGCTAAACGATATACGGGGCAAGATAATATACGACTTCTGCGTCTCCTATCTTATAATCTATCTTTACAAGTGCATCAGTCTTGAAATGCATCTTTATGTGGTTTCCAGTAGGACAGGCGCTTACCATCCTATCTAGGTATTCGAGGTTGAACGATGCAACTGCCGATTTCTTGACATCCATCTTCTTTATTGCATCGCCTTCGCCAATATGTTCCTCCTCAAGCTCTCCAAAATCCCCTTTTGCCGAAACAACCAGAGAGTTCTTATCAGTCTTAAAGCCTATGTAAGTGGATAGCAATGAGGCATCCTTTATTATCTCTTTTATCGCTTCTCCCTTAACCTCCAAATCAGATTCAAATTCTATTTTCGGTTCATTCTCGAAACTCTTTCTTATCTCTATGATTGGAAGCTTGTACCTTCTTCTGCTATTCTTGCCTATAAACTCGACCAAGAAGCGGCCTCCGGAATCCTTCATAAGAAGCTGTTCTTCTGGCCTAGCACTAGAGAGTATCCTGTAAAAGTTTTCGAGATTTAAGCCTATATCCGTCTGTTTCTCTATCTCGAATTTCGAGAATGCCTTGCTAGGCATGTCAAAGCAAACCATACTTATCCCTGACGGGTCCATGGCCTTGAACTGTATGCCATCCTTCGAGAGGCTGAATGTTCCTTCGTCAACAAGCCTTACTAGTGCATCCACACAGTTCTTCCAATATTTTGCATCGTCTATCTTTATCTCGAACAACGTATCACCGTAAAACAAGAGCTACTATAATAAATCGTTAAATAAGATTATATACCTTACCATGATACTGTCCCTAATCACTACTATGCACCGTATTATCGGTGTTATGGACAAATCTTATTATACCTATTGTAGGTGAAGATAATCATGGCCATCAATATCATTCTATTAGGCGCAGTAATCGTACTTATTGCTGCCGGAGCCGCATTAGTGCTCCTCCATGTCGGACAACAGCCAGCATCTGCATCCTCTACAACACCAACAACACCAATAACACCAACAACTGTGCAATCGTACCAGTCAGGTCCATATATTACACAGAGCCAGGCTCAGACGCTAATGGGTGCCGGTGTAACCCAGTTTGTAAAAGTGTACAACACATCTGCAGAGATAGCGACTCTTCAATACCGCGCCAATATCACAAAAGTCTGGCTTGTAATATACAACAGCCCAGTAAATCAGTCTATAATGGAGTTCGTCATCCAATTTCCATCCGTTCAGGCTGCCCAGACATTTTATTTAAACGCGACCGATCCATTCCCAAGCAACGTGACAATCCGCGGCATTCAGAACGGGATGGATTATGCGTTTATGAAAAACGGGCTTGTTTCTGGAGAAACCATGGAAGGATGGAAAGGGAATTATGTCACGTGGACCGATGCATTAAAGATTTCAATAAACGCATCAACGCTTTCGAGTGCCACGGCAAGCAACCTTCCATGACTGCATCACCAAATCCGATGAAAGGCTTCCGCTAGTGGAGAAGGTAAGGATGATAAAGGAGGCAATCAAGTCAAACATCGGCATTGAAATTGTATACTTAAAAGCAAATGATGAGAAATCCGGGAGGATAGTAGCTCCATAAACAGCGGGCACATTGAATATCTCGGCACGAAAGGCTTTGACTCAAAGCAAAATGAATATAGAAACTTCAGCGTAGGGCGAATACTAGAGATTAGAAAGATTGATGGCAGGGAGGCATTCGAAAGATAATGAAATTTCCGAATCCATCTAGATATTGGCTCCACTGAGTATCATTGCGGTCTTGTTTCCAGTCCTGCTCTTTACTGTCTTATACGCTGCTGCTGCCGCAGCGCCCCCAAGCTCGACCATCAGCCCGTTTTTCATGAATATTTCTTTCTGGGCGTTTTCCATGGCGATATCAGACACCGCAACAGCAAAACCATTGCTTCTCTTTATCCCTGATATCGCCTGATGCCAAAAGGTAGGCATCCCTACGGCTATCGCATCTGCTTTTGTCTTTGGCAGTTCATATCGGATGGGTTTTCTGGTCCTAAACGCCTTCACAAGCGATGCAGCACCTTTCGCTTCTACTGCAATCATTCTCGGAATCCCACCATGCCCTTTTCCAAAGATCTCCAAAAAACCCTTATACATCCCTGCAAACAATGTAGCATTCCCTACCGGTATTATTACATCGGTAATCCCTTTAAGCTGATAACACAGTTCGTACGCAATTGTCTTTTGGCCCTCTTTCCTATAGCAGTAGTCTCCAGCAAGGAATACCCCCTCCTTCACAGAATAATCTATCGCTGCAGACTGCGCCTTAGTAAAGTCCCCATTCACCTTTACTATTGTAGCGTTGTGCGTATCCTTTATGTTTTTCAACTTGTCTGGATTGGCGTCCCTGCTTATGAATATCCTGGATTTAAGCCCGTATATCTTCGAGTAATACGCAACAGAGTAAGCCATATTCCCTGTAGAGGCGCACACGAGTTCAGAGTGCCCCAAATCGTTCGCCCGCGACACCTCCACTGCAGAGCCCCTATCCTTGAACGACCTTGTCGGGTTCTCAAACTCCAGCTTGGCGTATACATTGCTGCCTGTTTTTACCAGCTTGGTGTTGCCGAGCTCAAGTTCCATGTAATCCGAGTCTGGCAGCACGCCTTTCATATCCCAGAAAGAGCCTATCCTTTTGGGTTTTGATATGTGCGCGTAGATAACTTCAAGCAGTCCATTGCATCTCTCGCATATCTGGGTATAGTACGTTTCTCCGTAACTGGCTCCACACTCCAAACATTTCAGCTTATATTTCGCCATCCTTATCAGAACCCATCTCAGCCTCAAATCTTTTGTGGTCTATGCGCAGTCCTAACCCGTGTGCTATATACCTCATATCCTCTATCCCGCTCTCCAGCGCAGAAGACGCGCCAGGAGAAGGTGTTATATTGAATATCGCATTTTTGTCATAAAGTTTAGATGCCCCTACAAAAAACGATCTTGTATTTTCATCTACTATCTGTGGGCGGATACCCCCCATGCCGGGCTCATGGTACATCTGCTCATACTTTATGGACGGTATTATCTTCTTTACCTCGTTCTCAAAAAACCATCTTTTTCCTATGACTGGGAGACCGTAGACAAAATTCGTCTCCAATATCCTTATTATGTCCTCGTTGCTCACTACTTTTATCAGCGTCTCCAAAGTCTTTATATCGTAGTTGAAAGAGCGCAGATAATCAAAGAATGTAGAGCCTCTATTCTCAAGTTTTAGCGGTATCGTGGCTGTAGGTCCGTATCTTGTTATCCCGGGATTCCTTATGTCAGGGTCTGCATGCACCGCAGCGAAAGGAACCCCTCCTTTCTGGACTCTATAGACCTTGCCGTTGAGCATCCTCTTAGAGATAAAATAGTCTCCCCCTATAGATATTACGGATAGGTTCTTATCGAAGTCTAGCATCTTTGCGAACAAAAGGCTGTAGCTGCCAGTGGCGAATACAACGAACCTCGTCTTGAGCTCACCCTTTGTAGTGCCCAGCACATATCCTTTCCTTACTTCCCTAAGCGACCTTACTGTTGTATTAAACATCAGCTCTATCCCTGCTTTTTTATTGCGCAACGCCCTAGACACAAACGAGCGTGCCAACTTCTCAAAATCTACCATATACCCGCTGTCCGAAACAAGTGCAACTACCTTCTCATCCTTTGGCCTGTGTTTGACTGTGTTCGGTTCTATCTTCTCCAGCTCATCCAATCCTGCCTTTTTTAGGCCGGGAAACAATCTCTTTATCCCTGAATAGTATGTCTTTTCTAGAATCTCTGTCTCCTCATCTCCTACTCCGAGCACCATCTTCTGGCATCCTTTTATTATGTGCTCTTGTTCATCCCTGCCTAGCAATTTTATGTATCTGAGGACTCTCATCGCCTCTCTTTTTGCTTCGCCAGCCTTTTTTAAGGTATAATTTGTTTCAACATCACCAAAATGCAGTGTTTGGCTATTGCTCCTTGAGTTTGAATTCAGCGTAGCTATGTCCTCATACTTCTCTACGAGCAACACTCTGGATATATTGGTGTATGAAGAGACCGCGTACAACACCGCGGCACCGGTTATCCCACCGCCAACTATTATAAGATCGTAATCTCTGTTATCCATAAAAAACCATCAAAGTTCTCCGGAGATTATTCTACCCAAGACATAATTAAGTATGCCGCCAGCCTTGCAGTAGTTTAGCTCGGTCTCAGTGTCAATCCTTAAAAGAAGCTCACAATCCTTTCTGGCGCCTGCCTTGTCATAAAAACACATTTTTACAGTATCTCTCGGCGCCGCGTTTTTTTCTATCTCAATATCAACAGGTTTTGATGGGTCTATACCTATAGAACTGTAACTCTCTCCGTTCTTGAATTGAAGAGGTATGACTCCCATCCCGACAAGGTTGCTTCTGTGTATACGTTCGAAGCTCTGCGCGATTACTGCCCTTACGCCTATAAGCGCAGGTCCTTTTGCGGCCCAGTCCCTAGAACTTCCAGATCCATACTCCCTGCCACCAAAGACGATAATGCCCTTATCATGGTTCTTATACTCCATCGCCGCGTCATATATACTCATCTTACGCATATCTGGGAAGTGCACGGTGCAGCCGCCAGCTTCTCCTCCCATAAGAATATTCTTTATCCTGTTGTTCGCAAAAGTACCTCTCATCATAACCTCATGGTTACCTCTTCTGGAGCCGTAAGTATTGAAATCATGCGGCGCGACCCCTGCCATAACCAAATATTTTCCAGCCGGGCTATCTATACCTATCGCACCAGCAGGAGATATATGGTCTGTAGAGAGAGAATCCCCAAAGACTGCGAGCACTACGCAGTCCTTTAGCGGCCCCAGCTCCCGTGCCTTCACAGAGTCGAAGAAAGGCGGCAGCCGTATGTAAGTGCTATCTCTTTGCCATGAATAGACTGTCCCATCTGCAGTCTCTATGCCGTTCCAGTAATTATTTACATTGTAGATGTCTTTACCGTAGATCTTCTCGAACATATCCCTACTGACCACCTTATGCACTACTTCCTCTATCTCAGAGCCAGATGGCCATATATCCTTCAGGTATACTGGGTTTCCGTCCTTGCTGTTCCCCAGTGGGTCTTTGTCCATGTTTATCCTTACTGTGCCTGCGATTCCGAACGCTATCACAAGCGGAGGAGACATAAGATAGTTTGCCCTTATGTCCCTATGTATCCTTGCCTCGTAGTTCCGGTTGCCTGAAAGCACAGAAGCTACAGCAAGGTTGTTTTTGTTTATTATCTCGCTCTGCCCATCTATGAGAGGGCCGCTGTTCCCTATGCAGGTTATGCATCCGTAACCGACAAGTCCGTATCCTAATTTGTCGAGATACTCTAGAAGACCGGCTTTCTGTAGGTATTCGGTGACGACCCGTGACCCGGGACCCAAACTAGTCTTAACTTTCTTTGTGTCTACCTTTAGCCCTGCTTCTACAGCCTTTTTTGCGAGAAGCCCGGCAGCAATCATAACAGACGGATTGCTAGTATTGGTGCAGCTTGTTATAGAAGATATTACCACGTCTCCGTCAGACAGCACGTACTCGTATCCTCCACTATCTTTTATCCTAAAGCTCTTTATGCTGCTGTGCGTAGGCGCATCTTTGACGTTGCCGCCATCAGGCATAGAACTTTCGGTAGCCCATCTTGTCGCATCGATTCCACGCAGCCGTTCCTTCTCTCCGCCATCGTTAATGAAAACGCTGTCGAAATCGTTCATTATGTCCCGGAGTCTTATCTGCTCCTTTGGTTGGTCAGGACCTGATACAGATGGTTCTATGGCATCCAGGTCGACCTCCATCTTATCGCTGTAGGCTATTTTCTTGTAATCGATTCCGAATATTCCCTGCTCCATATAGTAATCTCTTACCAGATCTACTTGCTCTGCGCTTCTACCTGTCATCCTCATATACTCCAAGGTCTTCTCATCAGGAGGGAATATTGCTATCGTAGCACCATACTCTGGGCACATATTGGATAGCGTGGCTCTGTCAGGAAGCGATAGCGAGTTTAGCCCTTCTCCGAAAAATTCTACGAACATACCTACAACTCCTTTATCCCTTAATATCCTGGTAAGCGTAAGCGCGAAGTCTGTGGCAGTTACTCCCTCTTTCATCTTTCCGGTAATATGCACTCCGAGGACCTTCGGCGTAGTGAAGGCGACAGGCTGTCCAAGCATCGCTGCCTCAGCCTCTATCCCTCCAACTCCATAACCAACCACGCCCAATCCGTTTATCATGGTAGTATGCGAATCGGTGCCGACTAGCGTGTCAGGGTAAGCATACATCTTTCCATCCATCTCTTCAACAGAGACGCATTTTGCCAGATATTCTAAGTTTATCTGATGACAGATGCCCGCGGACGGAGGATATACTTTGAACTTATCGAAAGCGCTCGCCGCCCATTTCAAGAGATGATATCTTTCTCTGTTCCTTTCAACTTCTTTCTGTTGGTTTATCCCTATGGCATCAACAGTGTTAAAAGAATCTACCTGGACCGAATGGTCAATGATAAGGTCGACGGGTACCTGCGGCTGTATCGTATCTGCGCTGGCACCGCTTTTGACTATAAAATCGCGCATGGCGACAAGGTCTACTACTGCCGGCACACCTGTAAAGTCCTGCATAAGTATCCTAGAAACCTTGAAAGGAATATCGAAGTCTTCAGGAAGTTCGGCGCTCCAATTAGCGAGCAGTCTTACATCTCTTTCAGTGATAATCTTCCCATCAAGGTTTCTTGCCAAGGACTCAAGCACTACCCTTATCGAGAACGGAAGAGTCGAAATCTTACCCAAACCTTTCTTCTCGAGCTCGGGAAGCGAGTAATAAAATATCACTTTGTCCGAGCTTTTGAATGATTTAAGAATCCCTAAACTATCAGTATAACCCAAAGAATCGCCATGTATTATACATAAGCAAAATAAAAAAGGCTGATTGTAACAGAAAGATACAAAAATACTACACGGTAAAGCATATTGGTGTGGCTTTGGACGGAAAACCTACGATAAACCTCGGACTTGAAGGGATATACTTCATGGAATCGAAGATATGCAAGGTAGACGGCAAAGCAGGAAAACTCTACTACTATGGATATGATATAGAGGCGTTGGCGGCACGTTCGAATTTCGAGGAGACCTCATATCTTCTGCTGCACGGCGAGCTCCCGAACGTCAAACAGCTCGCCGACTTTTCGAGAGCGCTGTCAGAAGAGCGCAACTTGGACGACAAGATAATAGACATGATAAAGAGTGTCCCAAAAGAGACCAATCCGATGCACACTCTATCGGCGGCAATGGACCTGATAGGGGCATACGATAAAAACGCAGAAAAAACAGCTGACAACGAATCTACTTCTATACGCATAATATCAAAGATTGCAAGTGTGGTAGCGGCGATAGGGAGCATAAGGGCGACCAGCCAGTATACTCATCCAGACCCAAAACTCAGCCATACCGCAAACTTCCTGTACATGCTTAACGGAGAACCAAAACCGAAAGAGGTTGTAAAACTTGCAGACACAATGTTCCTGCTGCATGCAGAGCACAGTTCAAACGCATCCACGTTTTCAGGAATAGTTACCATATCTACGCTCTCAGACATATACTCGGCTGTAGTTTCCGCGATAAATACCCTCAAAGGTCCGCTGCATGGCGGCGCGGACGAGGCAGCACTGAAGATGATAACAGGAGGAATAGGAAAAGATCCTGACAAGTACATAGACGGTATAATCTCGTCAGGCAACAGGATAATGGGCTTCGGGCATAGGGTGTATAAAACGTACGACCCAAGGGCCGTGATAATAAAAGAGCAGTTAAAGGCAGCGATAGGGGACTCTGATAGCAGAGTCAAGGAAATAGCAGAGACTGCGTTCGGAATAGAGGAGGCAACGATAAAGAGAACCGGTCAAAAAGGCATCTGGCCAAACGTCGACTTTTTCTCAGGACCAGTATACTCATACGTGGGCATAGAGCCGGAGCTATTTACTCCTGTATTTGCGCTCAGCAGGGCGCCAGGATGGTGCAGCCATATAATGGAATACCTAAAGGATAACAGACTGATAAGACCTACGGTTTATTACACAGGGGAAACAGGAAGGCCTTACAAAGAGATAAACAGTAGGTAATCAAACGATAAGAACGAAGAGGGTATACGAAGAGCCAGAGAGCTCGGACGGGGAAAGAGTGTTGGTAGATAAGCTTTGGCCAAGAGGATTAAGCAAGGAGAAAGCAAAGATAAAGATATGGGAAAGGGATGTAGCGCCGTCAGACGAGCTCAGAAAGTGGTTTGGGCATGACCCGCGAAAATGGGTAGATTTCAGGAGAAGGTACAGAAAAGAGATAAACAAAAGCGAGGCATTGAAAGCAATTATCAAACTTTCAAAGAAGAGCAAAGTTACGCTTCTCTATGCAGCAAAAGACGTGAATCACAACAACGCGATAGTTCTTGCAGAGATAATCAAATCAAGGAGCAAATAGAAAGCAGTATCGGCTATCCAAGCAAGGTATTTACCGCAGCAAAAGAAACAAATACTTCTCCGTTGTGTGCAGATGTGTTTTTAAATATATCTGCGTATATGAATAGATTAAATGGTAAAAAGCGTGGATATCGCAATCGCGATTCTTCTGTTAATACCGCTTATCGCGCTTTTGGCGATACCTACTTATAATCACATACATCCTACTCTGGGAGGGATATCCTTCTTCTATTGGTACCAGCTGCTCTGGATGCCGCTGAGTGCCATGCTCTTCTTCATAGCCGCTGTACTCTGGAACGCAAAAGAGAACAAGGAAGAGAAAAAAGCAAGAAATAAAAACGCGAGGCGCA
Source organism: Microcaldota archaeon (assembly GCA_021816885.1). Classification (GTDB taxonomy): domain Archaea; phylum Micrarchaeota; class Micrarchaeia; order Micrarchaeales; family Micrarchaeaceae; genus JAJYXL01. Next base: position 43,966 of record JAKAWS010000005.1, on the reverse strand, counting down.
GGGGTAGAAGAAGATGATCAACTCCGTATCTATAACGGTTTTCGTTGCGCTCTTTGCGATATTCGTTTATTTGGGTTTCTATGGAAGCAGGTGGAGAAAAGGCAACCTAAAACAGCTTAAAGAATGGGGGATGGCAGGAAGCAGGATAGGAACCACCGTAGGATGGTTCCTCCTCGGGGCGGATATCTACACAGCATACACTTTCATAGCGGTGCCGTCTTCCCTGTATGCGAAAGGATCTATATTCTTCTTTGCAGCGCCATATGTGATAATAACATATGCGTTTGCCATGTGGCTTATGCCTAAATTCTGGAAGATAGCGAATAACAACGGCCATCTTACTGTGGCGGACTTCGTAAGATCTGTATTCAATAGCAGGCTCCTTGCAGTATCCATCGCAGTTGTGGGTATAGTTGCAGAACTTCCTTACATAGCGCTCCAGATAGTGGGGATGCAAGCAGTACTGATTACATTACTGCACGGGGTAGGCGCAGTCAATTTCATAATAGAGCTATCATTGATAATCTCATTCATAATATTGGCGGCGTTCACATGGACAAGTGGCCTAAGGGGAGCGGCATTAGGCTCTATAATGAAAGATGTGCTAATACTTCTAACAGTCATAATAGTAGTGCTGGCAGTTGCTGTACTCGGCGGATTCAATTCCGCTCTGCTCACCGCGCCTTCAACAATAAGTTATTTCAAGTTGCCTCCTTCGCTCTACAACGCATACTGGAGCCTTTTTGTGCTTAGCGCATTGGCCCTTTATATGTACCCGCATGTAGTCAACGGTACATTGGCGCAATCCGATCCGAAGAAAGTAAGGAAGACCGCATCATTATTGCCATTCTACAGCCTCGGCCTCGGATTTCTCGCGATGTTCGGGTTTATGATATATGGAGTGCCAGCAGCGCTCAAATATGTGCATCTGTTCCCAGCATCGGTGCAAGGGACGCAGGTCGTCCCGGGCCTTATAATAACGCTGCTCCCATCGTGGTTATCTGGCGCCGCGCTCCTAGGGATATTCATAGGGGGATTGGTGCCGGCAGCAATCATGGCGATAGCGGCAGCTAATCTATTCACAAGAAACATAGCAAAAGAGATACGACCCAAGATGACTCCTGCAGGGGAGACGCGCACAGCACAGGTTTTTGCAGTAATATTCAAGTTCCTTGCATTAGGATTCGTTTTCATAATACCTGCAACGTTCGCCATACAGCTCCAGCTTTTTGGAGGCATACTCATACTTCAGATACTTCCGTCATTCGTTTTCGGAGTCATGACAAAAAGGATTAACAGATACGCATTATTCCTGGGACTGCTGGTAGGGGTATTCTTGGGCATATATATGATGGTTGCAGCGAACCATTATGCGATATGGACCACAACGCTCATAGCAACGGGGCTGGGTCCTGTGTTCATAGGTATGCTGGCACTGCTTGCTAACATAGCTGTGGTTATAGTGGGCTCATTGGTAGCAAAGGCCTTCAACGTAACAAATGGCGCTAAGGCAGCCGCATATAAGTATTGATTATTGATTGGCATAATCATGCACAATCAATAGAGCTTCTGCAAGAACGAAAGCGCATCAGCTAATACTGTAAATGCGCTTGCATGAAGCAGAAAGATAACTTTCAAGAACTAGCAAAGATTATACTATACAGTTAACGAATCGTAATCCGCCAAATTCTGGTAATGGGCTGACACGATAAGAGAGAGTACTGGCGTCCAGTCCGGCGAACGCAGATTTTAACGTCTAGCTAATCTCTTATTCATAAAATCGATTATTGCTTGTGCGTCTTCCCTCCGGTTTACCTGATTGACGTTTCCTTCCTTAGCCACAACATCGATTATTGCGTCTTTATCGTTCCTCCGGTTTACCTGATTGACGTTTTCTTCCTTAGCCACAACATCGATTATTTGTTGTGCTCTGCCCTTCAAAGTAACATCCATTTTATCATTTAAGATTATAAATTTATGATTTAAATACGTTCTGTTTAAGTTCGTAATTTGGGTCTGACAAATCGTTTCTCGCCGACGCAAGCAAATTAAGGTCGTTCATTATACATCCAAAAAGGATAAAAATATGGCAATAGACTAAAAAAGGTACGGCACAAGCGCCCATGTCCTTTTCCTATACGCATCATAGTGTTTTCCAAACCTTAACCTGAGCGCCCTCTCTTCAACATGTATTCTATACATGTAAGCCGGAATCAACAGAATAGTTGCTATGACGATCGCTTCAAGCGATTGTGATGCTATGGCTATGCCAAACAGCAGCATGAGGGCGCCAGTGTATGATGGATGTCTTAGGTATGCGTACGGGCCATGCAAGATGAGCTTATGTCTACGGATTATGCGCACGGTTGGCGCAAAGAAGAGCCCGAGAGCGCTTATGGCCCATTGTCTCAGCGCAAAGCCAAAGATTACAAATCCAATGCCTATGTAGATGAAGAACTGCGGCATCTTGCCTATGCCGAGCACCAGAATTCCGCTTGATATTATCCAGGAGACGTTGTCACACACTAAAATGGGCCAACTTGACATGCGGTCCGAGCGCCGCATGACCCTGCCGCGCTGGCGTGCGAGCGGCACAAGTATGGAACGCGGGTAATCAATGACAACAAATGCGGCCAACACAGTTATTATGAACAGGTAATCATATGGCGACTGCATGAAGACACAACAGCATTTGAAATCAAAGACTTTTATAACCATACCGATACCACAAAACTTAATATGTGGTGGTTCAAAGGATTACGGGTTTCCTCGAATCGTCCAAATAGTTTTCAAGAGAGTATAAATACCTAATAATTTGATAATAACGATATGGAAACAATTCAGCTTGACAGGAACATTACAGGCTACTGGAAAAGAAGCACTGCCATAATGATACTGGTCTTCGTTCTGATAACCTTTTCGATAGTGCTGGCATATCTTACCCTAAAGTTGGATGCGGAGTTCTTCCTGAACTACCTTCAATCCACAGGCTCACTCACAAGTCCATGGAGCATAGTCTCTCTACTTGGCTTTGTAGGAGGTTATCTCTACCTGCTCTTCTACATAGAGCATCACCAAGCTTTCATACAAAAAGAAAACACTAAGGAGGCCAAGTTAACCAAAGAGGTCTTCATGCTCTTTAGGATGATGAACTACTTCATTCCGGTGGTTGTCATTTACCTCATTTTCGTGTCAAAGGCTTACCTACTGGCCGGCGTTGTGCTGGCTCTCTTAGCTATAACAGAGCTTGCCTTCAAGCCCATAGCCAAAGATTTCCAGAACATTATCTACAACTACAAGTCTCTGGAAGTTCTGGAACCAGCCAATATCTACGGGCCGGTAACAAAAAGCAGAGAGCGCGCATTTGATGACCTGCACAACATACACGAAAAAGTCAAAGAGAGAAAGAAGGACGAGTCTATACTTAGAACGATACTGCAACCCTACGCCCGGTATGTGCCTGCTATGCTTTATGGCACCGTATGGACTATAATAAAACAAGGAGGCCCACACGTAAAGAACTCGATAGTATTGCTTACTTTTCTGGTCATGTTCATAATGCTACCTACTGGGCTTAATGCTAATAATATAATAGTGGTAACTTACACGGTGCTAACTTTGATATACTGGTTCTGGACTAGTAGTGTGGTCTTTTCGGGATTTCCTGAGTGCAAGTTAGAAGTTCATCTCAAAGACGGAAGGCTCTACGAGAAAGTCTACAGGATCGAGGATAATCCAGAAGGCTATCACCTATACCTTGACGCTAAAAATAATATCTTGAAAGTGAAGAACGACGAGCTAGAAAAAGAAATACCCTTGCTTGCTTCAAACAAGTAAAATATATAAATGAACAATTTCAATAAACCAATCGTTCTGTTGGTAAGTGGATTTTGATGCTCGGCTATAGAAAAATGCTCGATAAGATAAGAGCCATAAAAAAACTCAATTACGTTAAAACGCATAGAATGGGGAATACCGGGATAGGGAAAACATTAGAAGATTTGCTAGGCATCACTGAAAATAACATTCCTGGCCCAAACGGAAAGATGATAGAGCTGAAGTCCGCACGAACTAACGCTAGCAGTATGCTTACGCTCTTTACGAAGTCGCCTATGCCGGCAAAGGCTAACTCGCTACTTCTAAATAAAATAGGCTATAAGTCAAGCAATGGGAAGAAAGAGCTACACACAACCTTGAATGCTTTGGATTTCAACAATATCAAAGGAAAGACCGGGCTAAAAGTCAGCGTCAAAAGAAACAAGCTTGTCATTATTGATAAAAAAGATAGCGAATATGGCTATTGGGACAAAGAGACACTTAAGCAATCATTTGAGCGGAAGCTGCCGAAGATAGTTTATGTAAAGGCCGAATCTAGAGGCAAAGGCTCAAAGGAAGAATTTTGGTACAACGAAGCATGGCTACTGAACGGCTTTAGCTTCGCTAACTTCATAAAACTGATAAATGATGGAGTCATACTTGTAGATGTTAGGATAGGTCAATATCCCGACGGAAGACCCCACGATCATGGAACTGGCTTTAGGGTTAGCCCTAGGAAACTCGATATGTGCTTTAGCAACAGGAAGCGTATAGTCTAATTGCTTACTGGCTTCCAGAAATCAAGTATGTATTCAAAAGTGGTGCCAAGCGTTATGTAATTGCTAGGCCAGCCGAATATACCAACGCCATTGACGAGGTTATGTTTGTCCCAAATTATTATGTTTCTTAGCTCGAAACCAGCTTTTTCCATTGCCTGTATGACGAAAATATGGGTCGGTATGCGTCTATTTTCCAGCCAGAGATCGTTAAGATTTATTACGCAATGACCTCGTGGCTTCATTAGTGGAAAAATATCTTTGTATATGTCTTCTATTGCACCTGAGAATTGCGGGACTTCCATGGTTCCTAAATCTCTTTTATCGTTGGAATATTGCTGGACTTTCATAAAATGCTCGTTTTCTCTCAAATCAGCTCTCATGCTTTTATTTAATCTGGGCTTGTTAAGCATGTTGGCATAAGGCGGAGAAGTAACACATAGCTTAACGCTCTCAGGTTCTAGATATTGAGATATGTTTTTGGCATCATCACATATCGGTATTTGTTGGGTTTCTTTGTTTAAGCTGGTCTGCCTTAGACGTTTCTTAGTTACTTCTATATATTCTTTTTTTAAATCAAAACCAACAGCATTTCTACCAAAATTTTTGGCGGCTAGAAGTGTTGTGCCGGTCCCTACAAACGGGTCTAAAACTAATTCACCTTTGTGTGTAAATAATTCTATGCACTTGGAGGGTAAGGCAATCGGGAACATTGCAGGATGGATATTTTTATCTCTTAAATCGTCTTTGGTATAATAAAATTCCCAAACGGCAACCTGACCTTTTACCCACTCTTTAGGAGTTAGACAATTTATATGATTGTCTTTACAAATACAGGTCTTAGTGTAGCCTATCTTTAACTTTTTAAGCTTGATTTTTTGCATTATTTCAGTGGCAGATAGATCATCCATCAAAACAACTTTGAAGTATTAAAGCCCCTCAATATACATACGTCTAAATATACTTATATAGTTTGCTACAACGTCATAAATTCTGATATTATTTTTCCCGAACAAACTTTGAATGGGGCTGCCGAGATTCGAACTCGGATCTCCACGACCCGAACGTGGTAGTCTACCAGGTTAGCGTACAGCCCCTCAGAATACAGACATGACAGACTTAGAAAGAATCGATATTAAAGGTTGCGGATATATCCCTACCACCAATATCACCAGAAGGCACACAGCCGTCACAAAGATAACTCCGTAATCTGCGTGCAGCCGTCCTTTTTCCGTTCTATCTGCCATCGAGACAATAACTTTTCCATAGTAATATATCGAAATGAAGCTGTTTATTATCCCGATTGCTGCAAGTGCTATCAATCCAGAACTTATCGCAGAAGAGAAGAGCAAGAACTTTCCAACAAACCCCATCAGCGGCGGCACTCCTGCCATAGATAGAAGCAGGAGCGCGAAAGCCACACCAACAAATCCGTTCCTCTGGAAAAGCCCTTTGTAATCCTCTACTGTGTTGATTCCCCTGCTTCCCAACCACATGACAATCCCGAATGCGCCAATCGTCATAAACGTATGTGCAATTATCTGGAATAGGGATGCATCAAGCCCTAGTGTCGTCCCAACCGCAATCCCTATCAGTATATAACCCGCCTGAGATATAGACGAATAGGCGAGCATCCTTTTCACGTCCTTCTGCACCATCGCCACAAGATTTCCAAAGAACATGGTTAGTATCGCTATCAGTTCGAACAAAGGCGAAAGTATCTTAGTATAACCGGCGAATACCACAAAGAAGATGTATAATATCGCAATGAACGCGATTTTCTTATTCACTCCCGAAAGAAGCGCAGTAACATGTCCCTGCGCTCCCTGATACACGTCTGCCATCCAAATGTTAAATGGGAATAGCCCTGCCTCCACCGCAAGCGCTACAATGAAAAGCGCAGCCGCCAGCATAATCAAAGAACTGCCTGTCAGTCCGGTATTCATCTGCAAAGGTGCTATCGCAAAGCCAAGGTCGTAAGGCATTATCATTGCAACCGCAAAAACGAATACAGATATCGCCACAGTGCTTATCACAAAAAGCTTCACTGCAGGCTCGATCCTCTTTTTCCCTCCCTTTAGTATCATAAGCGCGGTAGCTGCAGAGATGAGCTCAATCGCCATCATAAGAGATAGGAGAGAATAGGAGAGCACGACAAAGAACGCTCCCGAAGCTATCAGGCAGAAAAGCATATTGAAGAGGCCCGGTTCCTCTTCGTCTTTGGCCAGCACAAGCACCAACAGCAACGCTATTGCGAAAAAGGAGAGAAGCATGCTTGAGAATCCGTTTATCCTAAATATTCCAAACTCTACAAAATCATACCCTGAAAGGAACGCGAGTATTCCCATCCCAACAGCGATTATCAGGAAGAGCCCTGTAAGTGCCATTGACCATCTGCCTCTGCGCCTTAAGAACGCAAATCCCCCTGTTACCATGGTTAGGATTACCAGCGGAATCCCATACTCTACTATACTATGAATCATCTAAATCCCAAAATCAATGCTGGAACTATCCCGAGAGCAAGTATCGAGAAAATGAGCAAGGCGTAAGATGGATTCCAGTGACCTGTCTCATACCTGACAATCTCTATGCTGTTCTCCGTGTCAAAGAATGACTTGTTTATCGCGTAGTAAAGGTAAGCTCCAACGATTATTATACTGAAGAGAGGAACCACTCCCAAAACGCCAAAGCTCTTATCAGCGCCTGTGAATATAAGCAGGTCAGCTATGAAAGCTGCCGTTATAGGAACCCCTGTTGCGGCGAACACGCCGAAAAGGAACGAGTAGGCGGTTGATGCCGCGCCCTTCACAATTCCCCTGAGAGTGCTTAAGTGTTTAGATCCATACATGAACTCTACAGAACCTATGCTCAGGAACATGAGCGATATGCCTAATCCGAAAGCCACCATCCCATACATTGCCCCATCCAATCCGAATGCGCCGAGCGCTGTGACTCCCGTAAGTATGATTGCGCTTTCAGCCATGCTTGTGAACGCCGCCATCCTCTTCAAGTCGTCTTTTCTTATCCCGTTGAAAGCAGCATAGAAAGCAGAAACTATCGCTATTATGAGTATGTATGGGGCGTAAGTCCTTGCTATCGGCAACATAAGGAAGATGAGCAGGATTCCATACGCGCCGAACTTGGACAATACCCCACCGATAAGCATTGATCCTTGGGTTGAGGCATCAGAGTAAGCGCCCTGCATCCAAGAGTGGAACGGGAATACAGGCATCTTTATCATGAACGCGATGAGGAGAGAGACGAATATCACCTCTTGTACGCCCAAAGGTATCGTCTGCGCCCCTGCCTCTATAGTACTTATGTTAAACGACCTTATCGGAGTATAAAAATATATCATTAAGATGCCGAAGAGTAGGAGTGCGCTTGCAAGCAGCGAATAGAACAGGTATACCTTAGCCGAATTGAGGTTGTTTCCCTCCCCAAGGCAGCTAATCATGAAGAATACGGCTATGATGCCTACATCCCAGAAAATAAAGAAGAGAAAGAGGTTTCCAGACGCAAACAGGCCTATCGCCGCGAGCTCAAAGAGGAGTATAAGGGAGTTGGACGCTTTTGCTCTTTCCTGCAATGGGTTCCCCCCGATTATTGCCGCTAATCCAACTATGCCGGCAAGCAGACTTAATGGCACAGAGAACTCGTTCGCGTAGAACTGCAGTGATATCCCGAAAGTGCTTATGTAAGGTATACTCTCAGAATAACCAACCATCCTTCCTGTCAGATAGTAGAAAAACATGATTATTATTATAGCAAGCGCAACCGAAGCGAAAAGAGCCGCAGCCCCTCTTGCAAATCTTTTATCCAGCAGGATGACAGCCAAGATTCCGGCAAACAGCGCCAACATTATCGCAACAAAGAATATCATAGCACAAACACCATCGCGATTATCAATATCGCCATTCCTATAACTATCCATGCAGTATACAGATTAAGGTTTCCGCTTACGATATTGCGGAACCTTCTCCCGACAACGATCGCAACGAAGCCACATAGCGCGAATATCAAATAAACAAGATAATCGATAAACTCTACAGCCCTCGAAGTCAAAAGCGCCAGCTTCGAGACTACTAGATACAAAGCATTTATCCAATCTATACTGTGCACTACGGCAAACAATGTTTTGTTTGTAGGTATCTTATGGCCTTTTCTGTAAATGTAATAAGCTATACTCGCGCCTACAACCACCAAAATGGTTTCTACTATCGGAGCGCTATAACCGAAGTTTATATTGCTTATACCAAGGTATTGCGGGAGGAAGAAATAAAGCGATGTGGCCGCAACGACCGCGAAAGCAAGTATCGTTTGCGGAATTACCATGCTGAGTGGCGTGCCCTTAAGCTTTTCCAGAATCTCGCCTTTTCTTGAGTTTCTCATCGGAACGAATATCCATCTGAATATGTAGAAGCTCGTCCCAAGCTCTATCAAGACAAGGAGTATGTATGTGTATATGTTTGTCGCAGACACCTCAAGTCCTATCTTTCCTAGAAAACCGCTTAGCGGAAAGATTCCTGCTATGGATAATACTCCGATCACCGCAGTCCAAAAGATTAGTTTGTTTCCGCCGGATTCTCTTAGTTTGAATATGTTATATTCCTCGTTGTTCGCCCTAGTTATCGAGCCCGCATCAAGGAAGAGAATCGCTTTATAAAAAGTCTGGGTGACAAAGAGAAGGACTGCAGCCATAACTGAGTTGAGCCCGACTGCCATAAGCATCAGCCCAAGGTCCTCTAATGTGGAATAAGCAAGTATCCTCTTAATATGGGTTCCCGAAATAGCATTTAGCACCCCTATCACTGCGGTAATCGCTCCTATCACAAACACCACTGGCAGCAAACCCAGTCTGAAAAGGAGCGGCATGAATATTATTGCGAGGAACACGCCTGCCTTTACCATAGTCGAAGAGTGAAGAAAGGCAGACACGGGGGTCGGTCCTTCCATCGCCTTAGGGAGCCATCCGCTGAACGGGAACTGTGCAGATTTAGTAAATATAGCAAGCATGACGAGTGCGAACGCAAGGTAAATCTGATACCCTGCCTGCTGTGCAGATATATAAGAGAAGCTTGTGGTCCCATACGCATTTAACAATATGACCAGCGCAGCGAGCATTGCCACATCGCCGATTATTATTATGCTTATGGACTCTCTTGCCGCTACCGCCGCATCCCTCTTGCGGTACCAGAACCCTATAAGGAGATAACTGGTTATCCCAAGCCCTTCCCATGCTATGATGAGCGAGACAAAGTTGGCTGCCATCGCAAAAAAGAGCATGGACGCCGCAAATAGATTCATCTCTGCATAGAACCGCCTATGCTCATGTGTCTCTTCAAAGAATCCAAGAGAGTATATCATTATCAGCGGCGATATGAAAGCGACAAGCGCTAAGAGCATCATATTTATGTGGGCCGAAGTCAAGCTTATATTGAATGTATGTCCTGCGACCGTGAACCAGCTGATATTTGTGGTCGATACTGGAGCGTAGACAAGGAGGTATACTGCGATAGCCAAGGTTATTACTGAAGCAAAGACTGAGACATAGCCAGTCAGTCTTACCCTCCCGTCCTTGACTGCGATGCAGAAGAGCGACGCAAGGAGCGTCGGCACCAATACCAAAAGCTCAAACACCATATCACCTCTTCAGCTTGGATACCACTCCGACTTCCAGGCTGGTATCATATACCGCCATATACCTGTAGAAAAGCACCAGCAGCAATATCCCCACTGCAGCTATGGCCCATATTGAGAAGAGAAACGGTATTATGCTCCCGCCAAAATAATCGAACATCCCTATGCCTACCAAAGACCCTGCCATTATCATCATTTCCGTAGAAAGGATAACCAGCACAAGATGCCTGCTCGCAAAAGCGCCTGATAAACCAAGCGCGAAAAGAGCAAGACCCAAGACAACAAAAAACTCTATCATCTATTATCCCTTATCTTTTTGAAAAGAGCGGTTGACCCAAGCCCGGCCCCAAAGATCATGAGCGTCATGATGTAGAATACCGGCACATAGCCTTCGAATTGAAGTCCGGCCTCTTCTGCCCCTATCGGATTGCTGCTTGTAGTGTGGTAACCGAACGCTCCGCCTACTGAATACACGAGCAACAGGAACAACAGGAGGGCCGAAACCGAGAGAAGCCCGAACCTTGCATACTTGAACTTCGATACTCCTAATGCTGCTACTCCTATTATGAAATATGTTGATATGCCTCCTATCGCGACAAAAAGCTGAAGCACCGCAAGCAGCGGCTGAGATGCTATCAGAAATACCACAGAGTTAAAGAAGAAGAGAAGCGATAGCGCTATTCCTATATGCAGCATATCCTTGAGCCTAAACAGAGCAAGCGCTACAAATATTTCCACGACCCCGACAGCAATATCAGCATAATAAGCAACAAACATCTCAAAACCTATTTGAGGTCTTCCGGTCTCTTTAGGAAATCCCTTCTGTCATAAGCCTCAAAATTGTAATTCTTTGTGAGAACCAGGCAGTCTGTGGGACACACTTCCTCGCACAGCGCACAGAAAAGGCATCGTTCCAGGTTTATCTGCGGCATCTTCTTCTGTCCCTTATCCGTTGGCGTGTCTACCATCTCAATTGTCTGGTTAGGGCATATTCTGGCGCATGCCCCGCAGCTTATGCATGTTTTCATGTCAAGTTTATGTATGCCTCTGTAATTGTCTAAAGTATCCTCTCTCTCCTCAGGGAAGTTCAGCGTAATTGGTTTGCCAGCTATATTACGGGCTGTCTTAACAATCGGATCGATTATCGATATCATATCACCTTACAAACAATGCGAATGTAATGATTAAATTGATTACTGAGGCAGGCAGCAGGTAAATCCAACCGATTCTGAGCGTCTGATCGAGCCTAAACCTTACTGTGGCTGCGCGTATAAGTATGAAGAGCATCGTCAATGCAACGACCTTGACTGTTATCCAAACAGCAGGCGGAAGGAACGGCCCAGACCAACCCCCTAAGAAAAGGACCGCAATGAGTAAAGAGCCGACGAACATTCTTGTGTAGTCTAAGAACAAAGCGAGCGCATAGTACGGAGCTCCCACATCGGTAAGCCATCCCGCAATAAGCTCGCTGTCTGCCTCCCTAAGGTCGAAAGGCGGCCTCTCAAGCTCAACGAGCATCACCACAAAGAAGACCACAAACCCTATAGGCATCATGACTATGTACCATAGACCAGACTGCGCCGAGACAATCCCAGAAAGGCTGTACGTATTGGACAGCATTGCTATCGCAGCGATCACCAGGATAAGCGGTATCTCATAACTAAGGAGCAGGACTATCGACCTCTGCGCACTTATCGAACCGAATTTGTTCCCGCTTGCCCATCCAGCTATGAAAAGCATGACGGGAACAAAGGAAAGGAGCATAAATATGACTATGAGCGCTATGCTGGCACCTATTCCTACAAAGGCGCTAGTCATAGGTACGAATGCGAGCGTCACGAGGTATAAGGCGTAGATTGCCGGCAGCATCAGAGGAAATACAACTTTGTCAGCCATCTTCGGCATAATGTTCTCTTTGGAAAGCAGTTTTATAGCGTCCGCGACATTCTGAAGAAGGCCGAACTTACCTACATAAGTCGGGCCTCGCCTAGACTGTGCGCGCGCAATAATCTTCCTTTCCAGCCAGCCTATGATCACAGTGAACAAGCTTACGATTACCGCAATTATTATACCGAAGCTGATGAGCGCAAGCAGAAGCCCTATCCATCTATTGTCCAAATAAGGATATGCACGCAAAGCGCCCTGAATGTAAGAGTAATATCCCCCTATCGCCCCGGAGTTTATTATCAAGCGACCACTTTCAGAGTTTGACAAGGAAAATTTATATAGCCGATTATCTGAACATAATCATGCACGACACTATAGCCCAAGCCCTTAAACAGAAGGAGTTCAGAGTGAGGGTAAAAAGCGGAGGCATGTACCAATACATCGTGTTGAAGGCGACGCCAGTGGATTTCGGCAGCGATAAAAGCATGGAGCTCTTCACAGATAGGAACCTAGAGATTCGCGAGGCAGAGAGAATATCGAACGAGCTCGGATTTCCAGTGCATACCAGAAACTGCAAGGCATTCCCAAAAGGCAAAGGCGCCAAAGACTTCATTGTGCAATAAATATCGAGGTTCGTCCAAACCGATCATTTAAAGTTGGTTATGCCTACAATCCCTTTCAGCGATTCGTTACGGCCCTCATACGTATAATTCATTATCAGATTGTAGTTTGTGAGCAGACTGAACGATTGAGATGGCGGTACTGTGCAATCAAGAACCACGGCGCGCTCCGAGTTGGATGGTATGGTCAGGTTGATGCTTTCTATCACTGGCAACCCGATATAGCAAGATACAGAATTTACCGATATGCTTCCATTAAGCTTATTGTAAAAGTCTAGGTTCGCTATCTCGTTTGCCGGATTGAAACTCTTTATCTTGCACGTAATCAGGCTGTTGGAGGTGTTGCATGTATTATTGAAATATGAATGGAAATCTATGGCGGTGCCGTTGAATCCCAAAGAGCCCATAAGCCCCGCGGCGTTCGAGTATTCGGTAGATATGGAATTCTCATTGACAACAGAATACAGGCTGAACCTGTATCCTTTGAAGAATTCTGTGGAGTTTGTGAGCGCGTAACCTGTGAGGTTCGCCAACCCGACTATACTAGAGCTACATACACTGCTGTTTTGGGGAGAGACTGCCAACGAACCTGCGCATACCGGGGTATAATTCGCAGATATGCTCTTGTTGCTCTGTGCAACTGCTGCAAAAGCCCCAAAGCCATTATGGAAAAGATTTGTAATTGATACCGAATTGGGTGAAAACATAAATCCAGAGCCATCTCCTATCGAATTTGAATACAAGAACCTCTCGCTGTATCCAAGCAGAGTGTTGCTGGAATTTATTGTTGCCCCTATCAGCTTTTTAGAAGCGCTATTATTTTGGTTAAGGAACACGCCGCATCCTATGCTGTTTGATCCATAATAAGATATCCTGGTCCAGCCGCCGTTATAATCCATGCAGAAAGCTATGCTGTTGTCTATGACTCCGTTATATAATGTGTCTCCAGAGAGACTCACGACATTGCTCTTTATTCCCTTAGAGCCGAATAGCTTTGATATTAGATAAGGGCTCTGGCTGCCCTGCATCCATGATGAGTAAGCCCAGCTCCCGTTCTTGTACTGCGCATAAGCGGCAAAGGCCTGGTTGGTGTAAGGGCCAAGTGTGTTTAGCAGGTCGCTTGACATCTTAGGACCGGTCATCTCAGAAAAGCCGCTCGAGTTATACACGTTGCCGAAAAGGTAGGCCATTCCTATCCCATAGTTTTTCAGTACTGTATCCTCGCCGCTTACAATTCCGTTTGAAGGCAAGTTCATATACGGAAACGGAGCTGCTGGAGTATCGATTAAGATTGATACTGTGTTCGACGCTTCTGTCCTATTCGCTATCTTGAACAGTCCGGCAGGGTCTGCGACCGCGTCGAAAGTGAAGTTTCCCGGAGAGGTATATGTGTAGTTCATGTGCACCGCTATGCCTTCCCCTTTCGGTATGGTCAGATTATAAGTGTCGTACGTCCTTCCATTGAGATATACTACCAAAGGCAGTCCAGTTATCTTCCCATTGCCGGTGTTGTTTACAAGTATGCTGAAGAAAGTTGTGTTATAAGGATAAAGACCGGAGTAAGTCACATTGCCTTTTGAGTTGAGCGGAACTACCTTCACAGCCACAGAATAACCGTTATTGATAAGCATGCTTGCCGCGATAGCTACCGCAGCGACCACTACTACTGCAATCAAAACATATACCAAGAACCCTCTGCTTATATTCATCTGATTACCTCTGTCTAAGCCCCTTGAGCATAGATGATATCTTGTCCTGTATCGGCTTTATTTCCCTCTCAAAGTAGCTGTCAACCCAAGCACCCTCATCATATTTATCACCATTGGTGGGTTCTATCATACTATACTCTCCTTTTGAATGCTTTACTATACCAATTTTCTTGAGCTGGAGGAGGTGATACCTCAGTGTCTTCTCATTCATCTTGCCCCATTTTTCCGTTATGTAATCAGAAAGCTGTTTGACGTTTGGCTTACTCTTCTCCTTGAAATGGAAGTAAAGGACAGAGTCAAACACAGCAAGTGCTCCGAGCCTAGACTCTCCAGGGTTTATTATCCCGAGAGCAAGCGCAAGCCACCTTATACTGGCACGTCTGGTTTCTATGACCTCCTCTGTCATGCTCAGATTCCTTATGCAAATTTCCCTTTCTATAAGTCCAGACTCGTTTATTTGCATAGGGACCACCAAAAACCTATCATAGTATATTCGGAAACAATATAAAACCATTCGGATAAAATCTGTATAGGTGATCATACGGACGAGCTAATCATTGATACTGAGTTCGCGCCTGAAACAATGAGGCCGAACCAGACTGACGAAGTATCTCTGAACATAAAAACATCCATCCCTGACAACGAAGGCCCATACTGGTGCGAATGCGATATAGAGGTGGAAGCTCCAATATCTCTGGCGATGGACCGAGAGCTAAGCTACGGCAGAAGGAGGATCGGGATACTAATGCCAGGTAAGGCAATAGACCAGAGGGTAAACCTGTACACAAAAAAAGTGAGCGTACAGGGCAACTACAAGATAAAGCTCATAATGTATCTCTACGGAGAATCAGGAGCGATATCCAAGAGGACAGAGAAAACAGAAGAGATCAAGTTTTCCCAATAGTCCGTCACCGGCTCTTCTCTACGACAAAAGAGTCTTTTCCGGTAGGCGCAGCCTCTTCCTTATGTACATTATATACATCAGGTCCGCCCTGTATGTGTACCGATATCTCCATCTCGAATCTAGATATATCGGCAGGGTTGCCTTCAACAAATATCTCTACAGAACCATCACCAAGGTTCCTCACAAAGCCGCACAGGCCGTTCCTTTCAGCGATTTTCTTTACAAGAGACCTGTATCCGACTCCTTGCACGAAGCCATGCACTATGAACTGTGCACCCATCTTCATCAGCTCACTTTCTTATAAGACCGCTTATCTTGGATACGGCTTCGATTCCCTCGCCGCTCTTCATGCGGATTCCGTCCTGGTTGTCCAAACGCAATCCTGTGCCTTTAACTGCCTCATCTACGCTATGCGTGCCATTTACTGTGTTTTGCAAAGCCCTCTGTTCTTTAGAAGAGAGCCTTACGGCATTGAGTTCATAGTCTTCGAAAGCAGAATAAGCGACCGGTGCAACGCTTTTTGTTATATTCGCTACAGCATCAGCATAGCTCTGTATCTCGAATTGAGCGTGTTGATCCAGCCTTAATTTAAGGAAGTGGAACATGTTGTGGAGGTTTGTCTTCCAATACCATTGTGTATAGAAGTTGACTGGAAGGAGTGCACGTGCAAGTTCTCTTGCCACTCCTGCATCCACATGTTTGATGTAATTGGCGTATGCCTCTTTTGATGTGTTTTCCAGATCCTTCCTGAACGAGTCTACCTCTGCCGAAGGAAGCAGTCCCTCCCGTCCCTGTCTGTTTGACTTTGATTGCGCGGATATGTTCTCAGGTTCAGGGACATAGAAGCATTCATCTACTAAGGAGTATCTCAGTGAATACTCGTTTATGCTTGCGGTCCTGTGGCGTACCCATTGCCTTGCCACGAATATCGGCATCTTGGCGAACAGTTTTATTTCCACCATCTCAAAAGGAGTGGTATGTCCATGCCTCATTAGGTATCTTATCAAGCCCTCATCATCGCTCTTCTTTTTTGTGCCTTTGCCATAAGAGGTACGGGCCGCCTGCACGATTGAGCTGTCCCCGCCCATATAATCCACAAGCATGACAAATCCGCGGTCGAGAACCTTGAAAGGTTTCCCAATGATAGCATCTGCTTCGGGCACGACCGTCCGTGCCATCGTATCTTGCTCAAAATGCGAAACGGTCTCTTTTTGCATAGAATCGTAAGCAGTAGTAATGTTCAGATATAAAATTCTTGCGTCCGAAGGCAGCTGCTGCATGTAGCAGACTTACACAGAGGTCTGTGCTGAACTGGATTTAGGGGCAAAGATTCAGGGAAAAACCGCCCCGCGTAAACTATCCAGACAACAAAAACAAAAATACCAATGCATCAGAGATGCATTAGTCCGGCCAATCCAAGAGATGCGAACATCACAAACATCAACACAAGCTCTATTACCGCTAATATTACAGTTGGTATGAGCCATCCAAGGAACGCCTTGCCGATGCTTACGTTCTGCTGTTTAGAGAGCGATACTGTGGTAACATATATGCTCCAGATTGCAAACAACAATATTAGCATTCCCAAGATTGGTATGTAAGTGAGCCAATAGAATAGAACTACTGGAAGAGTACCAAACATCATCGCAGTGAAAGTTTTTGAATAGTTACCTTTGAAGATTCCAAAAACCATCTTTGAAAAAAGCTGAATTACGGCCGCAGATAACAGCATTCCGATAGGAAACAGGATTAAGAAAGACACTGCCGCAAACACAGCACTTACTATCCCGAATGCACCTGTCGAAATAGGGGATAAAGTCGCAACGCTTCCCACAATCAGCGCAATCGCTATGGAAGCTATCATCGGGAGTATCATTACTTTGTAATAATACTTGATCGCATCCATTACGTCCATCTTATCCGTATTTTTGTTAGGATTGGTGCACCTATCCAAAGCCTTTTTGAAGTTATCAAAAATCTCCATGTAATCTCTCTACAATCTCTATCAAGGTTTAATAACCTTACGGCAATCATATTTCTAGGAAGTTGACATCTGAATTTTACGAAACTGATTCAGCGCATCTTCGTTACCACATTCTACAAAATTAATTGGTGTTTGCATAGACATCTCAGAGCGAATAAAAAGAGGCATACGCGATATACCTGATTATCCTAAGAAAGGAATACTTTTCAGGGATATAACTACTCTTCTCAAAGACAAGGAGCTCTTTAGGGCAGTAATAGACAAGGCGGCAGAGGCTGTAAACGAAGACGTAGAATACATAGCCGGAATAGAAGCACGAGGTTTCATAATAGGTTCGGCTCTAGCTTACAAGACGAAAAAGGGTTTCATACCTATACGAAAGAAGGGAAAGCTCCCTTACGAGAAAGAAAGCGAAGAGTATGACCTGGAATACGGCAAGGATGCGATAGAGATCCACAAGGATGCCTTTCAGGAAGGCGCAAAGGTTATCATTGTAGATGACTTGCTTGCAACTGGCGGCACAGCGGTTGCCGCCTACAATCTAATAAAAAAAACAGGAGGCGAGGTATCATCATTCATATTTCTTATAGAACTGAAAGAGCTGGGCGGAAGGGATAAACTGCAGTGCAACGTCATTTCCCTTGCCCAATATTGACCCCGTGTCTGCCTTTTGCATCTGCTCGGTAATACGAGCCTATGTTTATTCATTATGTCCTTGCACCAATCCCTCCGAAGACGAAAGAATCGTATATCTCTGCCACCCCTCTTAGCACTATAAACCCCACGCATAGCGCTATGAGTATATATCCGATATATAAGGGGTAGGCAAGCACATATGCCAGTATGAGGTAAGAGAAGGTAATGAACTTAAGTATGTTTATCCCGGCTCTGCTCCAGTTCGATTTGTAGAAAGTATTGCTCAGCCAGGTCGCGCCTTTTGAAGATGTCCCACGCATCCCCATCATCGCATCAGCGAACGAGTGCCTTATTATTATTATCAGAATCACAAAAAGCGGGAGCACTCCGACAAAAAGGAAGAGTATCCACATTGCATACTCGGTCACTCTGTCCCCGGCGACATCAAATCTCGGCCCCCAAGGTGCTTTTTTTGAGATGTCCTGTTTGGTCTTCTCGATATATTTATTTCTTTTCTTCCCCGAAGCATGCATGATGTAGTCAGATATGCTTATCCTGCCATGGCTTGCCTCTCTGAGCGCAGCAAAACCATCGACACCATCGAGTGCAATGGCAATACCAAGTATTGTCAGAGAGAGGAAAGGATAGGCCTTTTCCACTACAAGGAAAACAACAAGGATCACAAGCGCAACGCGGAACAGAGTTATCGCATCTGCGCTTCTCAGAGCCATTGATTTACCCTCTCTTTTTATCTGTCTACCAGTCTCCGTGCTTTAGTCCAATAAGGCCTCCTATCAGCCCAAGAGTGAAGCCGACACCCAACCCCCCGAGGTTCAATAGGCTTATCACAGAAAATATTACGGCGGCAGTAGCCCATTCAGTCATTCCTTTTTTGTCTTTAATGTTGTATTCGAACGCGGCTAAAACCACAACCGCTCCAGAAACCAATCCCAGAAGGCTGCTTGAATATGCGCCTATGAAGACTGGCCATTCCGGCCCTCCTACGAGGAAGTTGGCCAACAACGTGAAAACCATGCTGAGCACCCCTCCAAGCAGTATTATCGTACCTCCAGTCAGAGTGATTGCAAAGGCGGCAACCGGTCTGTTCTTGGTTCTGAAAACCTTGCTTATCATAAAACCACAATAATATACACAATACGGATAATTTAAACCTTTTCATAAGCACGCTTTGCTAACAAAGTCCATCTTGCTCCTAAAGTACATTTCTGCTCCTAAAGTCTTAATTTTTACTTCTTCCATCTTCCGAAGTGCTTATTTGCATTACCATAAACCAAAACATGAACTCCATATTTAGCTGTTTGGGGTATCTTACCATATAATAGATTCATAACTCTTGGCTTTAGCATGTTAAAACGAATTTCTCTATAATGAACTATGCTGTCATTACGCATCTCAATTTCACCCAAATTTAACCCTGCGTATCGTAATATAACTTTCTGCTCTGGCATGCTGGTTGAGGAAATAGCACTTGAATTAAGCACTGCAAGATTCTCACATAACACCTTAAGGACATCTTCTCCATAAAAAACATGAAAGAGCCCTTTATCTTTTACTGTTAGATAATTAACTTCACCTCCATTAAATAGCGATTTGTTCAAGAACGCCTTAAGACGTGTTGGGTCTTGTAGCTTGTCTTTCAATTCAACCATAGACGCTCGGAGACGTGTCTTAGCTGAAGCCTTATCTCTTTGGTATTCTTCAAAAGAATCAGGAAAAGCCTTAATACAATCAGCAAGGATTTTACCTATACCATTCATAACCACGAAAGCGGGGTCTTTTTCAAACCTACCTTGACCATAAAGGAATATCTGCCATTTCTTTTCTCCACTCTTTACAGAATGTGCATCTCCTGAAGGGTCAATAACGTCTTTTTTGGCTTGTGGGTCATTCTTATAGCCATCCTTCATACCTATAGTAAAAGCAAATTCTTGAGCATCATTATGCCCACGCTGACGAACTATTCTTGCATCTTCAGAACTTAAGCCACGTTTTTTCTTTTCAGCTATTTCGGGTTCTGCCATATTATGAGTTCGTGAGATTTCTTTATATAACTTCCGTTGTTGTTTTGCAGACGATTTATGCCTATTCTTGTATCTCCTTGACTAAAGGTATATTGCCATTTTGGAGAGAACATATCAAAGTCTTTATAGTATTCTCTAATTGTAGAGCAATCATTATATGAGAGAATAAATCCGCCTTTATGGTCTAAAAGCAAGTCTCTCAATTTTTCATGGTCAAAGTTCTTATGATGAATGGGGAAGTTTCTATGAGGATACATACCCACAAATGTTTTGCTATCTCCATCTAAATAATATGGTGGGTCGCAATACAAGAAATCGTTTTTATATTTAGGGATAACATTTTCAAACGATTCGCACTCTACATGTAGGTTAGGTGCTCTGAAATCTCGGACTTTTTCTATCATCTTCTGGTAGCGTTCTGGCTGAAGATAAACACTTGATTGAGAGCCGAGAAATTGTGGTCCGTATGAAGTATTATGGAGAAAATAGTAGTATGCCGCCAAATCATATTTATTTAGTTTTTCCTCTTTGTTCCAATGTCTTTTGAGTATTTCTTTAGCATATTTAAATTCTGTTTTTGTAGGTTTAAATTTGGATAATAACTCAAATAATATTTGAGGGTTTTGTAATTGCACTTGCCAATAATTAACGAGAATATCAAATATGTCTGAACCAATGACTGGCAAATTTAATTCATTACTACAGGCTATTTCTAAAGCACCCCCACCAACAAAAGGAGAAATAACTCTTTTTGTATCTTCAGGGATAAGCTCTGTAATTAAACCTACTGCAAGGCTTTTTCCACCAGCATACCTTAATGGTGAACTAATATATCTCTTATATTTTATTTTTCCATTTGGACTGGATATGCTATCAAGAAAAACTGTTTTGCGATAAGCTAAACTTTTAACACGTATTTTTTGAAGCAATAAGGTAGATTGTTTTAGATTAAAATTCATATTGACACCGATTATTACGCATAGTTTCAACTAACAAAAGTCCTTCATCACCTAAGAAAAAGAAGCTATTTGTATAGCGAAGCTTATCCGCAATTTTAGTAAGTGTATTAACGCAGTTAAAAGTTATATAACTTGCCATTCTCATCTATTCCCCTTTTTGTTCGTGCTTTTAGTTTCTATAGGTTTAGCTATGTCCCTAACTCGTTCTTTATTCCAATAAGGAGACTTGCACGAAGGGCAGACCTTCGGCTCCTCATTTTCTCTGGGAATCCAAGTATGACCGCACCTATTGCATGTGAAGTTAATATCAAACACATGCCCACACTTTGGACATTTTGCCATATGTGAAGATTGATTAGCATCGTTTATATTCTTTGCCGTGATAAACATCCCACAGTATATTACCGCAGTATAATACTATGATATAATACACTAAGTATATAAACCTATCAACATATACGATAATCCCACTACTATACGCATAGGTATATATACCTTAAGGTACATAGTATATGTAGACAGGAGGTGTTTGTATGAACGCAAGAAAACTAAAGGGCGAACAAAACGCAAAGACAGTTCAGATACAGAAAAAAGGGATTGATAACTGGTTATCCCAAGCCAAACAGGAAACGGCACTTACACAGTCAATAGATTGGGTGAAAACTTCAAGTGCAGTTGCCAAATTTGCCGTGCTATAACTAAAAAAATACATTGTATGTCATAGTTTCACCAATTATATTTCTGCTCCTAAGGTCTTTTATTTGCTCCTAAAGTAAGTTAAAGAGCAGACTTTAGTAGCAAAGCTCATAAGCCCGTGACAAAACTGTGCGCGACCTTAGCT
The DNA here is from genome assembly GCA_021816885.1 of Microcaldota archaeon. Classification (GTDB taxonomy): domain Archaea; phylum Micrarchaeota; class Micrarchaeia; order Micrarchaeales; family Micrarchaeaceae; genus JAJYXL01. The sequence goes on along the minus strand of JAKAWS010000005.1, from coordinate 22,152 downwards.
GAACTCGCCGGCACCAACACCAGCCCCATTCCACTGAGCCCATCTGCATATCTCTGATAAGAGCCGTCATTGACAAACACGACAATATGCTTGTACGAACTTGTTCTCCTCTCTAGCATCAGGCGTGTCGCAGATAGGTTCTTCATTCCAGTTTCATATTCTATCGCAATTTTCGAATTATCTATATACGCCTCTATATCAGGCTGGTTAGGTCCGTCAAGCACCTTATGTTTTATGCCGTGCATAGCAAGGTCGTCAGATATGACTTTTAGGTATGCCTCATGCTCCGGTCCGGGATTGCTTCGCCTCTTCGAAGAGACTGTTGCCGCCGCTTCGATTCGCGCTGTTGCGCTTGTGGTAATTATCTTATCCTGCCTCCTTGTCCTTACGACTATCGGGTCCCTGAATACGGTGCTCATGAGCATTACCTGGTTTGTCTTAAGCTTCAAAAGCATGTTTCTTGCGGCGTCTATTTTGGATGGATTCCCTCCCCCCATAATGGAGCTTATGTAAGATATCTCAGAAGGCTCCCTCTGATAGAACGAGGCGATTGTAGCCGCGTTTGCAATTATCTGTTTTGGTATTCGCGTCGACATATGTGTAGCCATAACCACCCCAAACCCGTACTTCCTACCTTCCTCTATGAGTTTTCTTAACACGCCGCTCTCGTTTCCCGACTCATCTATCAGAAACTGCGCCTCGTCTACAAAGAGATACGTCTTTACTCCCTTTTCTTTCTCGTAGCTGTGCATACGGTGGTACATCCTCTGCATAAGTTCGTGCATATAGACGAACCGTGCATCATTGTTGGGCAGGTTCGCAGTGAGGAAAAGGGCAGGACTACCTAGTCTTCCCATATCTAAAGATTCGTTCTTGAAAGGGCCGGAATTGAGGGTAGAAAGCCTATACCTAAGATGGGTCAGCGTGTTCCGTTCGGCTACGCTCTTTGAGTTCTTTATGAAAACGTTTATCTCGTTTATGAGGTCTGGGATTGTAGGATCTTTCGCAACGTAAGAATCAAAGCCTCTCGCCCCAACATTTCTGTAGCAGTACCACATGCAGCTGCTTAGTTTGTTTACCTGTATGTAGCCTAGCTTATACATATCCCTGAAGAGATTTGTCAGTTCAGATATGCGCTGGCCGACAGTCATTCCATCAAGCGCCATTATGTTTATACCGACCTCTTTTGAGTCATAAACATTGCCCCCAACAGATCTGATAAGCCCAGAATGTTCCTCGTGCGCATCAAAAACTATGATTCTCTTGCCTTGCCTGTGCATCTCAAGAATCAACGATTTTATCAGGGTACTCTTGCCGAACCCGCTCATCCCAAATATGACAAGATGGGGGTTTGACTCAGCTCCCGGTCGCAATGATGCGTCTGTATTGAGCCACACCCTCTTCCATTTATGGTAGGTATAATTTGAAGGTCGCCCAAAAGCGAAACTGCGGACACCCTGCAATTTATACATAAGCTTTCCGATAGATATCGAATCTTCGTTATAGGCACCCCTGCCCAACAGCATTTTCATTTTTCTAATAGAATGAATCATATAATCACACAAGCCCGAAGGCAAAACGGCTTTAATCTTTCTTAGTCAAATAACCATAAGCCAGGGTGGCAGAAACTGGTATCGCGCTGGTCTTGAATTCTAAGGATATCAAGAGCTGATTAGTGATGTGACAGGCAAACCAGTGCCCGTAAGGGCTTTAGGGTTCAAATCCCTACCCTGGCGAATAATACTGTGGCGAGGCAATAAAATGGAAGAAAGCGAGATATCTGAAATACTACTAAGCGGTACAAGACAGATTTACAACCTCTCCCACCAGACGGACTTTGACGGGATAGCCAGTGCAGCTATAATAATGCACTATACCGGTATGCCAAAGAACAATCTGCACTTCGGCATATATACCGCTGAATCATTCGGCGCGGTAAAGGATTGGTCAGACAGAATCATGTTCAGAGATTCAATATTTGTAATAACTGACATGTCGGTGAATGATATTCTGGTGCCGGATGTGGAACGCCTGCTCAGTTCCGTAAAAGCCAGAAACAACATGATATTCTGGATTGACCATCATCCATGGGGCGCAGAAGCGATAGATAAGATATCAAAATATGCCGATTTCTTAATCTGCGGGGAGAACAACGTGTGCGCAGCCGAGCTTGCCTATTCGATTCTCTCTAAAAGATCGGAGAGCGCGAGAGCTATAGCGGAAACAGCCCACAAAACAGACTTTAACCTTAGAACCGAAGAGAATAAGGGACTGTTAGACATGCTTTCCTGTGCTATAACATACATGTGTTATACCAATGACATAGAAAGCCTTAAGGAAATGGTGCGCGACGTTTCCAATCTTAAACTAGATTCAAGCCTGATAAAGGAAAAGTACGGGCTCTACAATGCAGATGTAGAGAAGAACCTCTCTGTACTGTATGGCAACATGAAGAAGTTTGTAGCAGGCAAGCACACAATCGGCATAAGCTATTCAAAGAACCTCCAGTCCACGCAGGGATGCATGGCACTAAAAGAAAAGCTCGGCACAGAGATAAATATCATGATAAACACCGATACAAAGAAGATAAACCTGAGGTCTGTAGATGGCGTTGACTGCTCGTTTATAGCAAAGGCGTTTGGTGGCGGCGGCCATCCACAAGCTTCCGGAGCAGAGGTCCCTGCAGGTATAGACCTGTCCAAAAAGGAAGGAATAGAAAAGCTTAACCAGATGATAATTGAAGTCTCAGAAGCGCATCATAAAACGTTGTAAAAAAGGTTATTCCGGAAGCAGAAGGAGTAATAAACTCTTACTCTCCAATAATACGTGATAAGATGTCCGATGCCTGCATGATGATACACAAGAAACTAGATACACTTCCTATGTTCAAGTTTCCTTTCAACAAAGAGCTTCTACCTGAAAACGGCATATATTTCTTCTACGAAAGCGGAGAGCATTGGGGGCATGGCGGCTCCATGCAAAGGGTCGTGCACGTTGATTCGCACATAGACGGAAGGCTCGCAGATGAGATAGCGGCCCACTTCGGAAAAGAGTTCGGGAAGATGCACCTCACCAAGAGCATGCACAAAGCGCTCTCCTCAAAGAGGGAACTCGGCGAAAAGCGGTTCATAGAGATGATGAAGGAACATCTCTCATTCAGGTTCTTGGTCTTAGATAAAAAGCAGGGAGTGGCAGAGATGGCCGGGCACATGGCCGCCGCACTCTCCGACTGTCTTTACTGCACTCCATCAAGAGACTGGGTCGGCAACCTATCAAAAGACAAGAAAGTAAGAGAATCAGGAATGTGGAAAGTCCCCGCGGAAAAGCATACGATAAGCAAGAAAGACGAAGCAGCCTTTGATAAGGCGTTTGAAGCGACATACAAGTGGCTCGAGAAGAAAGGAATACTCGCCCCTGTACTCAAATACTAAGGATTCCTAGATTTTTCTCTTTTTTTCAAGGTCCTCCATTATCTTAGCCCAAACTCCTGTGTTCTTTAGGAATAGACTAAGGACCCTCCCGGCGAGCGGTTTATTCGACCCATTTCCCAAACCATCGAGTTCTTTAATCTCCATTTCCGAGAGTCTGAGATCGACACAAGAGACATTCTCTTTTACATGTGTCTTGTTGGAAGATTTCGGGATCGCAACGACATTCTCCTTTGATATAAGGTAGCTCAGGATTACCTGCGCTTCTGTCGCGCCGTGCGTAGCCGAGATTTTACCAAGAAGTCCCATCGCTTTCTTCTCTCTAAATATCTGACCCCTTCCAAGCGGACTGTACGCTATCAAAGTTATATGCTCCTTTTGGCAGAACTGGAGAAGGCCGCTCTCTGGCTCCCTTGAAAACGGACTGTATTCTACCTGATTAGAGATAATCTCATATCTTTTCATAGATGTTTGTGCCTCTATCATCTCTTCTACTGTGAAGTTGCTGACACCTATATGCCTTATTTTTCCGGCATCGGCGAGCATTTCCATCGCCCCGATTGTCTCCTTTATCGGGACAGAGTGATTTGGCCAGTGGAGCTGATAAAGGTCTATACACTTTACCCCTAACCTGTCTAAACTCGCATCGCACGCCCGTATCAAGTCATCATGCCTAAAATGATGTGGAGAAACCTTTGTGGCCAAGAAGACATCTGCGTCAAACCTGGATATAGCCTTTCCGACAAGCCGTTCATTTGCGTACATTTCTGCAGTATCGATAAACCTGGCACCAGCGTTTAATCCTTCTAATATCGCATCAAGTCCTTCTTTAGATCTTTCAGGTATCTTCCAAGTTCCGAGACCTATTGCCGGAATCCGTTCTCCAGTATTTCCCAACTTTTTATATATCATCGGCAAGTTTGCAAACATAAAACAAAGAGCTTCGGCTCCTGTTCTGCCCTCCGCCTTTCCTAAGGCGGACTGCCCTCCATCGTGGATCGTTAGCGGTATTCGCATCTGTTGGTACGCGTCTCATAAGGTTGTTCGCGTATATTTGACTTTTTCTAAGCTTGTCCATAGGATTAGACAAATGAAGCTGCCAATGTTGTTAAATGTTTCTGTGACATTGCCGGTGCGCAAATCAGCCTGAAACCTTGAGCACAACGATTTTCTCGAAATCGAAGTCGCGTACAGCCGCTACCTCCGCACCAAGGCGCCCAACATCTGATTCATATCCATTCAGCGAACTCTCAAGCACCATCACGGTATAATGCTCCATCAAATGCTCTTTGAATTCGTTCCAGAAGCGATCTATAAGGAACCTGCCATCTTTTCCGCCGTCTGTGGATAATTCCTCTATCTTGTCTGTAGGCACATAAGGCGGATTGAATATTATTGTGTCATACCTGCCATCGACATTCTCGAACATATCGCTTATCACGAATTCTCCGCTTATTCTGTTTGCGGCTGCGTTTGCTCTTGCGCATCTTATTGCTTCTGGGTTGATGTCAACGAAAGTAACCTTGCAGTCTTTCAAAGCCGCTATGATTCCTTGTATGCCGGTGCCGGTTCCCAAGTCAAGTACCTTTCCATTCGCATACCTTTCCACACATTCCTCAAGAAGGAAGGAATCCTCTCTCGGCGCATAGACTCCTGGAAAAACCCTCAACCGCTCCATAAGTATGAAAGACAACAAAAAAATAAAAAGAGAGAGGAAATCAGAGGAATCGTTGCCCTACAAATCCTGCCTTCTCGTGCAGCTTCTTTGCATATATGTAGTTGCGCGCAGCCATGATCGATTCCTCAATCGCGACATACGACGCCTCTACGGCTATTCCCAGATTATTCCTCATCTCATCAGTCTTGTCTACATCGTGTACCCCTAATGCCGTATCAACCGAAACGGCGATCTCTTCAAGCACCTCCACAAGGGCCTGCCTGTACTGTTCGGCAGAAAGACGTGGAAGTCTTGAGGCTATCCGCTCAACCTCAGGATTTCTCATACCCATTCAGATACCACAAGAGGAGCCCTGCTTGGCCGCGCCCAATTCATTCCATCAGGATTAGCCTGTGCTTTACACAGTTGTCTAGTTTATACGGCGCAGACAAAGCGCAACTCTTCCCATAATCATTATCCAGAAAAATATATATTACTTCCCTTTTTTATATGCAGGTAAAAGAGATTGTAGTTAAGTAAAAAGAGTTAAATACTTTTCCAGGCATCATATAATGCCATGCCCATGGCAAACCTCAGGATACCTGTGCCGAAAGGCACAGGTGGTCATTTACTTCTTCTGGATGCATGTCCAAGCGATTCTCTTGCTAGGCTTTTCAGCTTAGGGTCACTTATCGAATGTTCCAGCCTATCGAATTCTGAGATTGCCTTTTCTGTAAACTCCTCGGCCTTTTTTTCCGCGTATGCCAAAGAGCCCAACTCCCTAAATTTCTCTAGAACGAATTTTATTTCGCCGTCGCTTTTCTGTCCTGGCCCTTTTGAATATATCTCCTTCATTCTGGTCAGAGAAGTCGAATCTGCGTTATGCACCGCATGCATAAGTATCAGTGTCTTCGTGCCTTCCTTGACATCGTTCCCTATGCTCTTTCCAAGGACATCTTCCGTGGAGGAACAGTCCAGAATATCATCCTTTATCTGGAAAGCATAGCCGGCGTATGTGCCATATTTAGATATCCTCTCCATAACCTCTTTTTCCTGATGCCCTGCTATTATCGCTCCACACTGCATCGGTCCGTACACGCTGTAATAGGCGGATTTCATGTGTATGGACTTATAATAGCCATCTTCGTCGAATTCGTCTATTCCGAACTCCTTCCCGAGCCGCACATCCAGGTACTGTCCATAATCGGTCATAAAAATCATGTCATGCAACTTGTTCAAATAAGCCGTGCCACGCACCCCTATAGATGCCGCTGCGTCAAACGCCATCTTCCACATCACGGAGTATAAGGCATCGCCTGCTATTATCGCATAATCGGTGCCATACATCACATGCGCAGATTTGCCGCCTCTCCTTAACTCGTTCTGATCAAGTATGTCATCATGCATAAGCACTGCGTCTTCCGATGCCTGTTGGACTGCGGCAGGCAGTATTGCATCGCTGACGTCCCCTCCATAAAGAAGCGTCCACAACAGAAGATAGCTGGGCCTTCTATACTGCCCTTTTCTATCAACATAGCATCTCATCATCTCAGAGAACCGTTTGTCGTGTTCCGGTATGTATCCTATTATTCTGCGATATACCGGCTCCTTGAACCTCGAAACGAAGTCCTTGAAATCCGCGAAGTCAGAGTGTTCCATAGGCGCTCACACCGATCTGTTTATAAGATACTCCATAAGCTCTTTAAGTTTTGATTTGGCTGGCGAGTCTGCCAAAGATGAATCGACACCATCCCACGCCTCTTTGACCAGCCCGAAAGCAAGTTTCTCAACGTATTCCCTCGAATCATACCTGGTTATTATGCCTATAGCTTCCTCTATAAGTTTCTTGTCTTTGGTGTGCATGGAAAGTATCTCTATCAACCTTCTCCTCTCTTCTTCGGTCGCTTTGGAGAGAGCATATATCACAAGCATCGTCACCTTACCTTCCGATATGTCATCGCCAACGCCCCCCTTGTTCTTGGAAAGGTCGCTCTCATATATGTTGAGTATGTCGTCTTCAAGCTGAAATGCGATCCCTATCATAGCGCCGAACTTTCCAAGTTTCTCCACAATCTCGTCATCAGCTCCTCCTATAACTCCCCCGAGTTCGCATGCGAACCTGGATAGCACCCCGGTCTTATCATGAGCCATCTGGAGGTATTTTTTCTCGTTTATCTTGTAAGGATCGACCACCCCCCTATGCCAGGCGATATCCACCGATTGCCCGAGCGCTACCCTGGTCATCTCACGTATGTAAAAGGACAACACCCTGCTTTTGGTCTTGTCATCCAGCTTCTTGCTGTCTATGAGCGCCCTGAGTGGGAAGAAGTACATGAAGTCCCCGAGGTTGTTCGCTATGTCTATTCCGAACTTTTTGTGGACCGCGAGATTCCCCCTTCTCATGTCGGAATTGTCTTCTATGTCATCGTGGATCAGGGTCGCGTTATGTATTACTTCTGGTATTATGGAGAATTCGATGTAATCATCAGGATTTTTCCCGAGAGCCTCAATTATAAGTAAGGATAAGATGGGTCTCCACCGTTTGCCGCCCTGGTCAAGAAGGTACCATGCAGGCTCTAATATGCTTTTTGTGATTGCTTCGGTATCATACTCGTATCCTGACCTTCCAAGAAGCGTTTCTATGTACCTATCAGAAGATTTTCTCTTAAGGTAAACTTCAAGTTCGTTGTTTATTAGCTTGGCCTTTTCTTTCATATATTCTTTTATCGGCATCTTATCACGCTTTTAATGCCGCGCCAAGTTCTATAAAGCATTTCTTATGGATCGCATATCTCCAAATAACAAGAAAACATGCACATCAAATGGCAGCCCGGTCATCTTTAAGTTATAGTATAAACATATCGTGACACTAATCAACACAGTCAGAGTCCAACAATGTATATATATCAGATGACAAGTTGTTAATATAGGCTTTTTCCATGCAGGCAAAAATAAACAGTGCACACGAAAGCAGGAAATTTCTGGATATGTTTGGGGATAAGGCGCCAGCTGTAGTATCTGATGGCGATAGAACGCTCTGGTGTGAAAATGTGGCAGAGCACGGGATGGGCGTACCACTTATAATAAAGATGCTGCGCCAGGGACGCATACCCGTTGCGATAGAAAGCATCAAGGGCTATTTTGAGATTAAACGTGCAGTAAAAAGCAACCCATCACTCGGTTCCGACCCGGTCGAAGGTCTACAAATGTTCTATTCTAAGCTGAAACGCGCCGGAATCGGGACTAAAGATGAAATGGCAGAGCTGGCGTTTAGATACATACTGCACCACCAGGTCTTAAGCACAAGCGTAATACTCAAAGGTTTTAACACAAGGTTCCTTGCTACATGCAACGGTTCATCCGTTGCCGAAGCTGCTAACAAAGTCTTTACATTCAGAAGCATGGTTTGCAATACTGATGTATTCTATCTTGATCAATCGAAGAGCGGGCAGAAGCCGTACAAGATCGATACCATAGATATAAAAATTAAGGACGGGGAGGACAAGGCCAGGTATGTCTACGATATGCTAAACAATCAAGGCATACGCCTGAAGGATTGCGTTTATATGGGGGATGGTCCAAACGATATACCCTCCATGATGATTGCAGGATTTCCAGTTGCGTCTCCGTTTGCAACGGAAGAGGTCAGGGCTGTGGCGCATCATATTCTTACCGACATTTCCATAGTGGCATTCCCGCACGCTTGAAAACATGAGCTCCTGCTTCATCTACCTTTTGCATTAATGTTTCTTGGCTGTGCGGCGAAACTGGTAGATAGGGTGCTGCAATCACACAAGAAGATACCCCATTTCGCGCAACAAACTTTGACGATTCTGCAATAAAGATACTGGCAAGGGGGCAGCAGCATAACAAACAGGGATGTCCAATACTTATATAAAACTTGCCCAACAAGGATACCCGTCAAACGGTAATAGGGGCAGGGAAACGCCCGATCCCATTCCGAACTCGGAAGCTAAGCCTGTCCACGATATGTGTGTACTGCCGTAAGGTGGGAAAGCATATTGCTGTTTGGCATCGGTGTTTGCGTGAACCTAAAAAACATTGCAATTTTCGGGCTATGTTTCCTACTTATATCGCTTTTATCCACATCGTATTCTGGAGCGACTGCAATCGGAACCTCATCCATAAGCATCGCCTATGCAAATACATCCATATATCAGGGAAAAAGCACCAGCATCCCATATGTAGTGAAACTGGCAAGCGGAAGTACATGGGGTACAACGCTAAATGTGGTGGACCTTTCGTACCTGAATTCTGCCGGGATAACAGTATCTCTCAGTACAAGCTACGGAGAACCAACGTATACCGGAAGCATGTCTATATCTATATCAAGTTCTACCATTCCTGGCAATTATAATATAACACTTAATGCCACGGGGGATGATCCTTCGCAGAACAATGCAGTGCTTCGGCTTACTGTACTTAAACCAGCAAATACCACGTCCTCTTCCACAAGCACAAACAGCACAACCGCCAATACAACTGTACCAAAGACCAACAGTTCGACCGCGACATCCTCTACCCCTTCTGCCCCTCCGCCTTCGACATTATATCCGGCAACTGGCTCCTCAGGAGGCAACGCTTACGTGTACTTGGTCATAATTATAGTCATAATAGCTATAATCGCAGCCGCATTGGTAATCTCCAAGCGCCACTGACCATTTCATCAGCCTAAATGTCTCCCTTTTAGGCACGATTTGCAATATCCTGCTTCGACAGAGTCCTTTTCACAGACCCTGCGACCGCAGATTCTGCACGCTCTAACAGCTATCCTCTTTCCGCATATGTCGCATACCACTTTAATCTCTTGCATCTACTCAAACCTTATATACTCGGACAGCAAAGCCTTCGCGTTTGTCATCGAAAGCGGCCTAAGCCGGTGCTCCTTTGCATACTTGCACTGATATCTTATGTATGATATGTTTACTCTTGTATCGGGATTCAACTTCTTGCATTCCTCTATGTAATCATATATCACTTTCGCGGCCTGTTCTACATCCATGCCTTTGACGTTCGTAAGATACGGAGCTAGGATAAGGTTTATCGTCCTGTGCCTCACGTCAGGTATCGGGGTGCCGAGAACCAGCTCTATCCATCCTGTGTTCCTTCCCTTCTGCTTCGGTATCCTTATCTGCATGTCAAAATCCATTTTCCTGCTGCTATCTACGAGATCCTTTGGGAGCTCTTTTACCGGAATCGGAAGTCCGTCTTTTATTTTTCTGTAGATTCCTTCTTCTGCAAGCTCTATCATCCTGCTTCTGACTAAGAACACCTTTCCATTGCCAAGGCTGTTATTGACAAGCCTAAATGCCTCTCTTTTAGGGGAGTTCCTGAGAAAATCCGCAATCCCTACCATAAACAATCCATCATTGTTGAGTTCGGCGCGGATTCCGGCCTCTTCAGACACATACAGAATCTCTTCAGCATCGCCCCTCACCAGCGCCTCTTTAGACCTCTGCGCTTCCCCCCTGCAGAACCTTTCTATAAGGTAAGGGTTTTTTATCGCACTTACCATCATCCTTGAATACACATAGCTCTTCACTTCCTCGAGTTTTATCTCGTTGATGCCTAACTCATAATATCTGTTCTTCAAGTATATGTCATTCTGCACCCTTTCCCTCCCAAAATTCAGATATCTCTCGATGCCGCTGATTGCCATGTCGGAAAGCACCTCTTTCGAATAAGAACAAAACGGGTATTTGTAAGCAAGCTCCACCGCCATGTTTCCGACACTCTCCATGCTTATACTACGAAGGGATTAATTTTATTTATTGCGTTTGGGGGAGGAACGAGCATTGCACGTATTTGGCTAATCTTCGGTTACCTTCTCTGGTATATTCTCTGACTGATAACTGATGCAATGCAAGTCAGGTTAGCCGAAGGTAGCGAAAAACAATGATTTTTATCAGAAAAGGAAAGCGGAATCGCTTTGAATCTTGAATTACACCTTTGACATTGGCTGCCTTTGTAATAGTTTAGTGGGATTATTAGACACATTTTACCGGTCGATATCTATAAATATCTAGGAATTTACATGCTGCTATTGTGGTTAAATGACAGTCCCGGCGCAAAGAACAGCAGTACCCATATCAGAGTCTAGACGCGGGGATTTCATGTCGGTTACCGGAACAACCAATGCAACAGTCTATGTTCTAAATCAACAGGCAGATCACGCAACTTCAATGAAGCTCCTGCAAGGGGCGGGACTCAGGCCGTACACTTATCAGGAGATAATACCTATTCTCATAAAAGATGAAGGGCTAAAAAATTCTCTAAAAGGCAAATGGTTCTACCTTGCAGGATCAGGAACTGACAAAGACGGCTTATACACAGTAGATGAAGATGGAGAGTTTGCAGAAATAGGAAAGAGTAGGATCTCTGCAGAAGAGAAGGTTCGTGTTTGGTCCGGCAAGAATCCACTGTCCTTGAACGTCGGTTCCGACTGCGGCGTAGCAGACGTCGGCAGGCGGTTTGGCCTCTTTGGTGCGTACATCGGTCCGCATCATGTTGCTCCGGTGGTGGTCGGCATACTGAACGGTTGCGAAGCGACCGCTCCTAAAGACGGCAGCCCGATCAAATCAATGCAGGCTGAATCAGCAAAGATGCAGGCAAGAAAGACCGGGATAAACGAAGCGTTCGGCAAGGAAGACGCGCAGCTTGCAAAGAGAAAAAAGGAACTTAGGAGAGTTTTGTCCAAAGCAGAGCAGGCGGACAAGGCATCAGGCGCGTTCGAGGCCGTGGATGCAGATGACAGCGAAAAGGCCGTAATGGCAATCTTGAGAGAGACCCCTAGGGATATATAAATATCCGAATAGGTTCTAATCTTCTACACTGGTTTTACTCTGCAAATCATGAACCAAGCTCATGAGTGCAAGGAACAACGCATCTGCCTATAGTGCTGGCAGTTCATGACCATGCTAGCCATGAAATTCGACGCGAAGGATTACTCCAAACCATTTCCGCGCCAACTCCACTTATCCTTACTCTTTGGACACCTGCATTTCCGTACTGCTCTATTTGCTTTACGGCTTATTCCATAGAAGAACAGTTTACATCAACCAAAGACGAAAGGTATATTATTCATAACACCAAATAGTCTGTAAGGTTGAGCATATGGCAGAGAAGCTTTCCATAGTATTCGAGAAAACCGCATTTGTTGCGATAGACCTCCAACAGGGAATAGTGAATCGGGAGCTTGCGCCATACAAATCCGCAGATGTGATAGCCAACGCAGCGAAGCTTGCAGATGCCTTCAGGAAAAACGGTGCGTTTGTGGTTCTTGTAAATGTTACTTCAAAGGACGGCAAGGATACACTAAAAGGGATTGTGGACCAGCCTATGCAATGGGGCAGATCAATGACGCCGGAAGAATGGGCAAGGATGTCGGAGCTCGTGCCAGAATTGAACAGGCAGCAGAGCGACCTTATTATAACCAAGCGCCAGTGGGGCGCGTTCTACGGCACTGAACTCGACCTGCAGCTCAGGAGGAGAGGCATAGACACTATACTGCTGTGCGGCATATCCACTAACATAGGCGTGGAAACCACAGCAAGGGACGCATACCAGCGCGGGTATAACATAATAATAGCAGAGGATGCCTGCACTGCATCATCAGCCGAGGAGCATGATAACTCCAAAAAGTTTATCTTCCCACGGATAGCACGCATAAGGACGACAGAAGAAATACTCGAAGCTCTGAAGTGACCTCCAGTTCAACAGCATGAAGTTCGCACAGTCTCCAGGGCACCCCCTCTTTCGCCATAGGCGCAATAACCTTTTCTTCATCACATCTGGTCCCGAATCGGCGTTTTTCACATTGTTCTAACTAAGCCTTACTCTTTTACTACCTCTCAGATATCTGCTTCGATGTCGTAGTTCTTAGCCGACCACATCGTCGAGAAAAAGGCACAATAGAATTAAGTGTGTCAATAATCTAGAATCACTCTCGTTTATTGTCTTTGATTTGTTCATACAGACCGCGTAAAAAACCTCTTTATCATAAGGCTCGGGCTGTCCATATCCCCATATCTGCCAAAGAACCGGTCAAGTCCGATAGTCTCAGCCATTCCTATAAAGAAACCGAAAGAACCGTAGAAATTGGAGTAATATGCATGCAGGGCATCATGGAGCCTCAGGTCAAGTCCATATCGCGACCTCCACATCCTCTCATACGCGCTGAGTTTGGCACCTTTCCTCAAATGTGCAGTTATCGATTTTGCTGCGATGTCAGCGCAGGCCATCCCAAAAATGAGGCCGCCGCCTGTAGTGGATTTTGTTTGCCCTGCGGCATCGCCCACCAATACAACATTCTCTTTTACGGTCTTTTTCCTTCTGGAGATAGGTATCATGCTTGCATGTTCCCCGATAGGTCTAGCCATCCCTATCTTGTCCTTGACTTCCTCATTGATAAATCTCGAGAAAGCGGTCTTGCTGGATGTCTTCGCAGAGTCGCTTATTCCGAGCCCTATCTCTAAGGCAGAGCCGGAATACGGGACTGTCCAGCCAAAGAACCTATGCGCGAAGCTCTTAGAAAAGAACAGCTCTGCCGAGCCACAGTCTTCAATCGACATACCATCAAATACGGCTTTGTAAGTCAGTACATATTCTCTTATCCCATCAAAGCCTGCAGCGCTGGCAACCGCAGAGACAGCGCCGTCTGCCCCGACAAGAACGCTCTCGTTGTCCATAATCATCTCCGCTATCTTCTCCTTGCCAAGTCTTTTGCCAAGCAACACTTCAGCTCCCGCATCCTCTGCCATCCCCATAAGAATCTCTGCAAATATCCCTCTGTCAAGCACTACTGCTCTTGGCTCTGCTGCCTTTACCTTCATCGTCTTCCGATTGACGTGTATCACGACTCCGTCCAACTCGTTCAGAAGAGCGGCAGAATAGTCTATCTTAAAACGCTCAAGCCCCCTTTTAGAGAGTATCCCTGATGCCGTATCTGAGCGGTCTCTTATATTTCTTTTTCCATCGTAGATGGTGACGTCTATCCCATCAGAAGCAAGCTTATAAGCGAGATAAAGCCCAACAGCCCCCGCACCCACAATGCTCACCTTACTACGCATAATCTCCGCTCCTTATCTACCTATATATACTTTTCTAAACAGATTTATATGTAAAGGTGATTCAACGGCTGGCCAAAAAACTAAAAAAGGGAAAGACACGAAGTCGACTCCGCGTGGCGGGATACCATTTCCACAGATATCAGTGACTAACATGGTCGCCAGCGCAGACCTTCATGCAAGCATAGATCTATACACGCTTTCGAAGGAGATAAGGTCGGTGGATTACGAACCAGACCAGTTCCCCGGAGCGATATTCAGATGCGACAATCCGAAGGGAGTACTGATAATATTCAAGAATGGAAAGATGATCTGCACAAAGACGAAGACGGAAGCGGATGTAAGGAGGGTGCTCGAACACGTCGCCCAGATAATGTCAAAGTATGTGGTGGATGTATAGAAGACAGCAAGGCAGGGGTATTGAACTGCCCGTCAGAAGTTAGTCCTTGGTAGACTGCCAGTAAAGAAGCTCGTGCTTTTGACAGACAAATCTCACGATTCTATAATGGATAAGCTGAACAAATATAGTTGGTGACTCGGATGTCCAATAATTTTAACATAAGAAAGGCCGCCGCCCCGGACTTTCCCAAGATATCTGAATATTATCACAAATTATATGAGGGGGATGAAGAACAGGAATTTTTCGGGTCGAAACTTGACTTGGATGCGTTCAGAGCAAACCAGAGGGTGTTGGTTGCCGAGTCACATGACAAAATCATCGGTTACTTGTGGTTCGTTTGGTATGAGCACATTAAGAATAAGGGCGTCGCCTATTTTGAGGAGTTATATGTGGACGAGAAGTACAGAAGATCAGGCGTAGGCAAAACGCTTATCGAGCATGCAATTAACGATATAAAGAGCGAAGGCATAAAGACGATTTATTTTGCTGTAGGGGCGCATATGAAGGACTCCAAGGAGTTCTATGAGCATATTGGATTCAAGCAGTCACGCGAAGTATGGTTCGAAAAGGCGCTGTAGTTTTATGTTGACTAAACGCTGCTTCCTAAGCCCATGAAATACTGCACAACACTTTTATTTAAATCCGGACCACGCAAATATATTGATGATATGGAACTTGAGATTTACGGCTTTAAGGCGGATGTTTCAATCAGCCAAAATCAGTATATCGGGGAGATACCTGAATTGCACATAGTAGAACCGGCCAAAACATTAGGCACTCTCGAGGAACGATTAAAAGGGGGCGTCGAAGACGTGCTTGATGCGATAAAGGCGAAGCCAGACACCTATAAAAAATACCTGTCCAAAGCTACTTTTGAAAAACTCGGATTTCATCGTTCGGTTTCATCACTCTAAACCAGACACGTACACGCACTTTAGGGTGCCTGTGCGTGCGCACAGCTCAAACGCCGCATGGCTGGCTGAACCATAGATAAACTTATAAAATAGGCTATGTTAATAATAGACTATGGCAACAGGTCAGAATAAGAAATGGTACGACAATCCTATTTTAGTAGTCGCTGTTTTTATTGTTATTATACTGGCTCTTTTCATCATTATTGAATTTTTTAATTCGTATAATACATATCAGCAACAACAAAGTCATAACCAACAATATCAAGCAGAAGCATATCAGGTCGCCGAAAGCTGTTTGATACAAGGTTTAACTCCTACTTCATGTAGTCAAGAATGTTTAGCTAAAGGCATACTAATTACGTTTTGTCAGCCAAATTTGCTCCTACAAACAGAAGCGCAGCTGGTTGTTCAGGAGTGTGAACGTGGTGGATTTAACAATACTTCTTGCAGCATTACCTGTATAGCCGGTGGATTCCCATCTCAATATTGTTAAGGATGAGCTGTATGGAAAAAACAGGTATAAAAAACTTCTCCGCAGAAGACAAGTTCTTTTCAAATCTTCTTACCATTATTACAGTGGGGGTCGCACTGCTGCTTTTTTTGATGTTGCTTGTGTGGACAATTAATGCAAATCTTAACGGAATTAATTCTCCACAAACATTACGAATGACCTATGGCATTCAGCAACTTGCAGGTATATATCTTGTACTCATTTTAGGACTCCTTTCTACAGCAAGCATTATTAGATGGATAGCTTCCCGGGATAAAATAAAGAGAATGTCGCCTCAGCGGTTCCTGCAAATCTTTTCGTTTATCTTACTCCTTGTTTCAGCAGTCATACTGATATTTCTTATTGGGATTTACGCGGATTGGTGGATATAATAATTAAATCCGCATGGCTGCCTCAAACCATAAATCACGTTCAGCGATAAAATAACCATGAACAGGGCGGACAAGAGGTACCACAGAGACTTCGACTTTCAGCACTATTACAAATTTGTTCCGCCCTTCCGAGCATTCGTTTTATTCACATCAGCGCAACCGTCTTGTTCTTCGTTATCGTTCCGCTTGAATATCACTTAATTTTACTTACCCTGTAAAGATACTTGTCGAACTTTTTGAAGAACGCGCTCCATGAATACTCCTGCACGGCTCTCTTCCTTCCCGCCTTTCCCATTTTCCCTGCCAACTCTTTGTTATCAGCGAATTCCTTCATCCTCTTTGCCATCTCCTCAGGGCTCTCTATGAGGTATCCTGTCTTTCCATCGACTACTGTGCTCATGGGACCGCCTTCGTTCACGGCGATGACGGGCCTCTCCGATGCGGCAGCCTCCAATGGCACCAATCCGTAATCCTCGTTCATCGGAGTATAAAGTACGCAAAGCGACCTGGCATACAGTTTTCTCATTGCATCAACAGGCGGGTCCTCTATTATCTTTACATCTCCGACCCTTCCTGCGATATCTCTTATTCTTTTGTAATAATCTTGGTAAAACTTGTCCGAAGGGACATTGCCTGCAATGATAAGTTTGTATCCCTTATTCCTTCTCTTGAACTGCCTGAATGCATCTATCGCGTACTCCTGTCTCTTGTTAGGTGATATCCTTGAAGGATACAAAAAGTACTTGCCGTAATCTTCGGAATCCCATGCCTTGCAGTCTACCCCTCCGCCAAGTACCTCGGCATCTTCTCTATTGAGATATTTGGATATGCGTCCTTTTGTGTTCTCACTGTTTGCCAATATCATCTCTATGTCCTTCACTACCCTTCTGTCTATGCCTCTCACGATCCTCGCGCCAGCCGCATAAATCATCCTCTTATGCAGCGGTCTCATCGACATCCTGAAGTCGTAAAGGTCGTAGACCTCCCTGAGAGGCGTATGGCAGTACCAAAGGACGCGTTCGTTCCTGTTTCTTATCCAATGACTCGGGGCTACATGCGCGTTTATAACATCATAGTCCTCCCTTATCTTGTAATTAAAGAACGCCGTGCCATAGCTCAGTCCCTGTCCGGCCCTTCCTCTTCCTAAAAGACCTCTGCGACTTCCGATGACACGGATATCCAAATCCCTAAATTCATCGAAAGTCGCTGTTTTGTCGTATTCTGCGGTATAGATTGTAGCATTGTAATGTCTAGCAATCTCTAGAACAACCCTCTCCGCGCCGCCTTTAAGGACAAGGTTGGCCTGTGTAATTACCAACTTCATAATGATGTTATCGATAAGAAAGTTTATATTTATTGGCGCACGCACTCTAATAAAAGGTGTTGTATCTGGACATGGGAGAAGGCCTAAGGAAAGCGCTCAGCGTGCTTTCACGCTCTACGATAATAGACGCGAAGACGATAAAGGAGTTTAACAAGGAGCTCCAGAAGGTGCTTATCGCATCAGACGTAGAAGTGGAGCTAGTCCTAAGGTTTACAAAGGAGATAGAGAAGAAGGCGCTCGCAAGCAAGCCGCCGGCAGGTCTGCCTCCCCGCGAATATATCACTAACATCGTATATGAGGGACTAGTCGAACTCATGGGCTCATCGCACGAACCAGAGATAAAACCTCAAAGGATACTGCTCTTGGGGCTGTACGGTTCGGGCAAGACGACCACGGCAGCGAAGCTTGCCAAGTTCTATCAGAGCAGGGGATTAAGCGCAGGCCTTATATGCTGCGATGTATCCAGGCCGGCCGCATACGAGCAACTAGAGACGCTTGCCAAACAGGCAAACGTTTCATTCTTTGGAATGAAAGGCGAAAAGGACGCCGCAAGGATAGCAAGGTCTGGCGTTGACTATCTAAGCGGTAAGCAGATTATAATATGCGACACTAGCGGGAGAAGCGCACTCGACCAGAATCTAATAAACGAGTTGAAATCAGTAAACAATGCATTCAATCCAGACCAAAAGGTACTGGTGCTAAGTGCAGACATAGGGCAAGTCGCCGGGCCGCAGGCAAGAGAGTTCGACAACGCAGTAAAGATAAGCGGGGTAGTGGTAAGCAAGATGGACGGTTCTGGAAAAGGGGGAGGCGCGCTCAGCGCGACAGCGGCTTCTGGCGCAAAAGTGCTGTTCATAGGGGAAGGGGAAAAACTGAACGACATAGAGCCCTACGATCCGAACAAATTCATAGGCGGACTGCTCGGCATTCCCAACATATCCGCGCTTGTAGAGCGAGTGCAGAACGCCGTGAAGGAAGCGAACATAAAGCCTGAAGAAGTGGACATAGAGAAGATGGACTTGGAGACATTCTACATTCAATTGAAAGCGATAAACAAGATGGGACCGCTTAAAGGGATATTCGGCATGATGGGAGCTCCTGACGTCCCAAAAGAGATGATAGAGGAGGGAGAGGAGAAGCTTAAGAGATACAAATACATAATATCATCCATGACGTCGAACGAGAGAAAAGACGCATCACTCCTTCACGATCAATCCCGCATATCCAGGATAGCGAAAGGAAGCGGCACTACCGAGAAGGATGTGCGCGATCTGATATCAAACTTCAACAAGATGAAGAAATCGTATAAGATGATGAAGAACAACAGGAACCTCAAACGGATGTTTGGCGGATAAAAAGAAAAAAAAGAAAAAGAAAGGAAGTCTCGAGTTATCTCTTTGCTCTCGACTTTGTCTTCCTTCCCGCACTCTTTTTTGTTTTTGACTTAGCAGAACTGCGCGACTTGCTCGCTTTTGCCCTGCTTGTTTTCTTTTTTGCAGCCATTTTTCTCACTTGTGTAATACAATGACCCAACAAATAAATATTAATACGATTACTTGAGAAACGTATATGTAGTAATATAAGGTTACACAAGTAAATATATATTTACCAAGATACAAGTGATGGAAAAATGCCGGAAATAGAGCAAAAAGAGGAGAAACTGAGGAGTCTCGAGGAAGAATTGTCGACGACAAAGAAGAATAAGGCGACAAACAAGCATCTGGGACTGCTTCGCGCAAAGATAGCGAAAGCGAAGAAAGACGCCCAGAAAGGCAGAAAATCAGGCTCTTACGGTTTTTTTGCAAGAAAAGCGGGAGATGCGACGGTAGTTCTTGTAGGTTTCCCGAGCGCAGGCAAGTCATCGCTGATAAATCTGCTCACAAATGCCGAATCGAAGACCGCTGCATACGCATTCACAACCACGTCGGTGGTGCAAGGTACTATGCTATACCGGGACGCGCATATACAAGTGCTCGACTTGCCGGGAATCCTAGAGGATGCGCATGCCGGATACGGAAAAGGCTCTACTGTGATAGGACAGGCAAGAGAGGCCGACCTCGTGGTATTCGTCATAGACATAAATCAGGAAACCAACATATTCCAGCTAGTGAGGGAGATGGAGGATGCCGGCATATACATCAACAGAAGAGAGCCGGATGTGCGCTATTCCGACGCGATAAACGCCCCGTTCAAGATAACGGTAAACAGATCCGGCCTTACGAACGAATCGATAAAGGAGATATTCAACGGACTTGGGATATACTCTGGCGACATAGCGATATACGATCAGTTAAGCGAAGACGAATTGATAAACATAATACTGAAAAAGGCCCGGTACAAGAAAGGATTAATCGCGCTAAACAAAGTAGATACCACAGAAGGCTATGCCGTCAAAGCGGAAATGGTATCAATGCAGGCAAAGATGGAGGCCGTGCCGGTCAGCGCCATAAACGGCCACAACATAGAGCTTCTCAAAGAGAAGATATACGAAGGATGTGGTATAATAAGGGCATACATAAGACCGAAGGGAAACGCGAAGCCCTCTCCGGTCACATTGAGGCAACCCGCCACGGTGGAAAACCTCGCAAAAAAGATACACACGAAGATGGCAGAGAGGATGAAGGGCGCGCTTGTTACGGGAAAAAGCACAAAGTTCCCTAATCAGAAAGTGGGCGGAAAACATATATTAAAAGATGGGGATATAGTGATACTTGTAATAGAGAAGAGAAGTAGGTGGGATTGTGTCGATAAAATACTGGGAGTTCGAGGACGCGCCGTTCAGGAACAAGGTGAAGAGCCCAACCGTAAGGGAAATCGCAAAGATATTCTTTGAGAACGAGACAGAAGCGTACAGATTCGGGCTGCTTCTTCTTGCGGTAAAGAGAAAGGGAAAAATGCGCCTCGCGGACGCGCCGAAAGAGATACCGATAGCCACAGCAAAAAGGTATCTGGACAGGGCAGTAGAGTTCGGCTTGCTCAAACACGAAAACGGAGAGTTCGAGCTGACAAACAGGTACACAAGGCCGCTTAACAATATTGCCAGCTACATATCAGAATGGATGAAGAGACCTGCAGAAGAAGATATAGCTACGGAATTCGCGACGGCAAAGACAGAGCGCCAGTCAAAGAGGGGCGGCCGCCAAAAAAAGGAAGAACGCGCCGCAGACTAAACAAAAGTACGGGCCTGGCGGGATTTTCATGCCTTTCCGAAGAAAGCGCAATTTGAACCCGCGGCCATCAGCTTAGAAGGCTGCTGCTCTATCCAAGCTGAGCTACAGGCCCGAACGCATAAATCTTGAGCCGTCAATATTAAATAACCTTTTTGTATTCTCGAAGGTGATATCTGCCACCCTTGCCGCATCGATGCCCTTCAGTGCAGATACCAGCTCCACTGCGAAAAGGACATCTGACGGCGTCGATCCAGCGGTTGGGCTGTCACTCTCTACCATCATGTTAGAGATATCAATGGCGCGGACCGCTTCCGCCCTCTGCGCAGATTTAAGGTAAGGAACAGAGATATAGTAACCCCGCCTCTGTGCCAGTCTTGCATCGGCTTCTTTGCCTTCAAAGAAATGAAGGTGCACTACAAGCTCGGTATAGCTTTCAAGTATCCTAAACACATCAGGGAGCGCCTCCCTGGAGTGCACGCTTACTGGCTTCCTTACTGTGGCAGCGGCATCTAGCATCATTTTAAAGACAGACGCCTGCCTTTTTTTATCAGCATCTGTCTTTGCAGTGGTGTAATCAAGCCCTATCTCCCCGATCCCAACAATCTTAGCCGAATTGGAACGTATCAGGCCAAGGTTAAAATTCAGTTCCTCGTCAGTCATAGCTACAGAGCTATTCGGGTGCACGCCTATTGCGCAGTAGATGCCTGCCTTGCCATGCATACTAAGAGTCTGCATATTGGTGCGCGTGTCAATTCCGTTTGTGACCATTATCCGTACTCCTGCCATGATTGCTGAATCTATGGCAAGAGGATCCACATCGAAAAGATGGCAATGCGCATCAGCGGCCTTCATCACCGTTTTCTCTTTAGCCGTCTCCCTCTGAATCATCTTCGTTTTCTCCAAAGCATCAAGAATATTTGAGAGCAAAGGTTAACAATATGAGCGGAAAATCCCACACTATCTTCAGAGGGTTCTTTTTAGGGGCGGGATGAAAGCGAACCGCAGAAAGGCGTATAAACATGAATGACGAAATAAAAGACATGGATTCTACAAGAGCCTACAAATTCAGAATCTATCCTGATACTACAAGACAAGCAGAGATTGATGAAAGGCTGATCCTTGCACAACGATTCTACAACAAGATTCTCGAGAAGTCAATTGCAGCCTACCAGAGCGGAAAGACAAAGGTCTCGATGGCTCAGTTCAACAGGCTCGTCAAAGAAATAATTCAAGAAGACAAGAAATACCTGAAACTATACTCGCAGACAAGATGCGAGATAGAATACAGGCT